>JAYUUU010000201.1:0-5416 GCA_043754395.1 Vicinamibacteria bacterium | reverse complement strand
CCCAATCATGAAATCGAAAGGCTGAACCCTTGAACGAAAGTGCCAAGCGTGTCGACAAACCCTGGGGCTACGAAATCTGGTGGGCCCGCACCGACCGTTATGTCGGCAAGATCCTGCACATCAACGCGGGCGAAAGCCTCTCGCTCCAGTATCACAATGTGAAGGACGAGACGATCCTGGTCCAGTCGGGCACCCTGCTGTTCGAGACCGGCTCGAAGGACGACCCGGCCAATCTCAAGAAGACCGAGATGAAGCCGGGTGACTTGTTTCACATCACTCCCCACACCGTCCACCGCATGACCGGGGTCACCGACGTCGACATCGTCGAGGTGTCGACGCCCGAACTCGAGGACGTGGTGAGGCTGGAAGACCGGTACGGACGAGCGGGGACGAACAAGCCTTAGCGCGCCGCCCTCAATGCGGATCGCGACGTTCAACATCAACGGCATCAACGGCCGTTTCTCGAACCTACGGCGGTGGCTCGATGAAACCCGGCCCGATGTGGTGTGTCTTCAGGAACTGAAGACGACCGACGCGGCTTTCCCTATAGCCGCGATACGCGAGGCCGGGTACGGCGCGGTCTGGCAGGGACAGCAGACGTGGAACGGAGTCGCGATTCTCGCCCGGGGCTCCGACCCCATCGAAACACGGCGCGGCCTGCCCGGCGATACCTCCGACACTCAGAGCCGTTACATTGAAGCCGCGATCAACGGCGTTCTGGTGGGCTGCCTCTATGTGCCGAACGGCAATCCGTGGCCCGGTCCGAAGTTCGACTACAAGCTGCGCTGGTTCGATCGGCTCGCCGCGCATGCCCGTGCCCTGCTCGAGACAGGCGCTCCCGTGGCTCTCGTGGGCGACTACAACGTGATGCCCACCGACCTCGATGTCTACGCGCCCGAGAAGTGGCTCGACAACGCTTTGTTCCGGCCCGAAGTCAAAGAGGCCTACCGCGAGCTTGTGGCGCAAGGTTGGACGGACGCCGTGAGGACCCTGCACCCGGGTGAGCGCGTCTATACGTTCTGGAGATACTTTCGAAACGCGTTCGCGCGCGATGCTGGACTTCGGATCGATCACTTTCTGTTGAGTCCGGTTCTGGCTGGAAGCCTCGTTGCAGCCGGAGTCGATCGTGAGGTCCGCGGCCGCGACCACGCGAGCGATCACGCGCCGGTATGGATCGAGCTCAAGGACTGAGCGCTCATCGCTCGCAGTCCCGCTGGGATAGGGTCTTCTTGATGGGTATGGTTCCTTCACCGAATCGTCCGATGTGGGCGCTCTGCCTGGCCCTCCAGGGAACCGCATGTCGATCCACCTCGATGATTGGTCCGAACCTCGGTGAACCCACAGTTCTTCGCGTGGGCGAGGTCGCTCAGTTTCCCGGCGAGGGCCTGCGCATAGGCTTCACCTCGGTCGACGAGGACTCCCGGTGCCCGCCCGACGTCGTCTGTGTCTGGGCGGGTGTCGCGAAGGTCGCAGCGTGGGCAGAAATGGCTCCAAAACCTCGTGCCGAGTTTGTCCTTGCCACCAACAACGCCGTTGGCCCAAGCGAGGCTCGCTATGAGAACTACTCGATTGAACTCCTGAACCTTTCTCCCCGAAGCACCGGCGCCGTCCCCCAGGCTGACTACCGGCTCACCCTTGTCGTACGGACCAAGGGCCCGTAGATCTGCCAAGATCCGCGCCCACCATGACGCCATCGAGTCCGCTGCTTCTCGTTGCCGCCCTCATCGCGTCTCAAGGCGCTCCGCCAGCGCCGACGCCCTACGTCGCTCCCCCCGTGGCCACGGCCGGGGCCGCCGTCGAACAGACGACTCACGGGACGAAGCCGGGACCCGCGCTGGTGGAGGCGTTCGAAGGCCTGGGCCTGGATTTCCGCGGGCCTCAAGGCATCGCACGGGTGCGGAATCCCTCCGACAACAGCCTGGCCGTTGGTCCCGATCACATCATGGCCACCGTGAACGGCGCGGGCATGGCGATCTTCACACGGAAGGGCCGGCGCTTCGACAGCACGGGAAAGGTTCTGTATGGGCCGGTGAGGGCGAACAATGTCTTCAAGGGATTCGGAGGCAATTGTGAAGCCCGCAGCAGCGGCGACGTGGTCGTTCGTTACGACCAGCTGGCGGACCGTTGGCTCATCGTTCAGCCTTTGTTCACGCGCGGCCCCGTCCGACCCGATCAGATTTCTGCCGCCCCGCCCGGTGTGACTCAACTGAGCGTGCCGGGGATCGCGAATCAGCCGGGACCAGCGGCGATGCTTTATCAGCCTCCTCTCGTGACGGAGACGACGACCCCCACCCCCACCCCCTCGCCCGTGCCGGGCCCTCGACCATCTCCAACCCCCGGTCCGCGCGGGCCCTACTCGATGTGCTACGCGGTGAGTGCTACTTCCGATCCGCTCGGCCCCTACTATCGCTACGAGTTCCTGCGTCCGCTCTTTCCCGACTATCCCCGGCCGGCGATCTGGATCGACGGCTACTACGTTCCGACGAGCACCAGCGACGATCGAATCTCGGCTACTGTCGCGACGGAGAAACACGCATGCGTCGCCGACCGCGCGAAGATGCTCAAAGGTCAGCCGGCCACGGAGCAGTGCGTCATCATCCATGACGTCAACTTCCTGAACAACGCGGACATCGACGGGAAGAACCTGCCGCCCAAAGGGGCGCCGAACATCATGATGGCGGCGGGCGGCCGGCAGCTCGACCGCATCCTTGAAGACGACATCATCAACGTCTGGCAGTTCCACGTGGACTGGAAGGACCCGAAGAAGACGAGGGTGAGCGGACCGCAGGCGATCAAAGTCGCCCCTTATCGCTACCTGTGCGGCGGTCAGCTCACCTACTGCGTGCCCCAGCCCGGCAGCGAGCTTCGGCTCGACTCGCAGGGCGACAAACTCATGGCGCGCCTTGTGTACCGCAAGGTGAATGGGCGCGAGAGCATCGTGGCCGCGCATTCTGTCGATACGGCGGCGTCAGGCGGTGGCGTTCGCTGGTACGAGTTCCGGGTCGACCCCGGGAAGGCTCGAAGCGTGAGCCTGCATCAGCAGGGGACGTATGCGCCCGAGGGGTTCTATCGCTTCTTGCCGAGTCCGGCGATGGACAAGTTCGGCAACATCGGCATTGGCTATTCCTTCGGCGGCTCGCCGCACTTCGTGGGACAGCGGTTCGCGGGCCGGGAGCCGAACGACCCGCTCGGCCAGCTCACGCTCCGCGAGACCATTCTCGTTGAAGGTGAAGGTGCCGATGGCGGGCCCGGAACGGGACGCCCGAGGCCCCAGCGCTGGGAGGACTACACGCAGACCGCGGTCGATCCGATCGACGACTGCACGATCTGGTACGTTGGCGACTATGTCCGGAAGGACGCCACCAGCTACTCGAGCCGCATCGGAGCGTTCCGCCTGCCCGGGTGCCGGACCAGCAAGTAGCACATCTGGTACTGTCTCACCCTTCTCGTCCCCAGGAGGTTTTCAAGTTGAACAGGCTCTCATTCACCCTGCCCCGGCCTATGGCGCTTGCCGTCGCGGTGCTGGCCCTCGGCGGGCCCGCGGCACTCGCTCAGACCGCGGCTCCAGACGCCCCGCGCTATCGCACCTATGACGAACTGACCACGGCGTTGCGCGGACTCGCTCAGACGAACGCGAGCCTCGTGAAGCTCGTGGACCTCGGGAAGAGCCACGAAGGACGCTCGGTGTGGGCGGTGGAAGTTGCGAGCGGGTCTTCGCCCGACACGCGGCCCGCGCTCCTCGTCGCCGCCAACTTCGAAGGGAATCAGTTGATCGGGAGCGAACTGGCGCTCGCTCTCGCGAGGCACCTCGCGTCGTCGTATGGGACGGATGCCGCGGTCAAGAAGCTCCTCGACGAGCACGCCGTGTACATCATTCCGCGCGCTAATCCCGATGGCGCCGAGCTGATGTTCGGGAAAGTGAAATCGTTCCGCCGAACGAACGCCCGCAAGGTCGACGACGACAACGACGGCCGCGTTGACGAGGACGGCCCGGAGGATCTGAACGGCGACGGCTTCATCAGCGTCATGCGCGTGAAGGATCCGAAGGGTCCTTACATGGTTCACCCGGACGACGCGCGCCTCCTGCGCCGCGCCGACGCGGCGAAGGGTGAAGCCGGGGGTTGGAGCGTCTATTGGGAGGGCATCGACAACGACGGCGACGGTTTCATCAACGAAGACGGTCCGGGCGGAGTCGATCTCAACCGCAACTTCCAGCATCGTTATCCCTACTACACGCCCGATGCGGGGCCGCACATGGTCAGCGAGCCGGAGACCCGCGCGATGATGGATTACATCCTGAAGAAGAAGAATGTCGCGATGATCCTTACTTATGGAGCGAGCGATAACCTGATCACAGCACCCACAAGGACGGGAGCACTCGCACCTCCTCAGATGCTCGACCTCCTGACCTTCGCCAACGACAGCGTCGCCGATGCGCGAAAGTCAGGGACCTTCGCGGCGCCCAATGAGGGAAATCAGTTCTTCTTCGGCGGAGGTGGCTTCGGAGGGCCGCAGGCCCCGGCTCAGACCCGGCCCCCAGGCCAGCCCGCACCTCGCCCGCCCGCTACAACGATTGCGACCGCGGACGTCGAGTACTTCCGAACCGTCAGCGAGAAGTACCGCACGTTGACCGGGGTCAAGAACGCGCCTGCGACCCGAGCGGCCGCCGGTGCTTTCTTTGAGTACGGTTACTACCAGTTCGGCGTGCCTTCTTTCTCGACACCCGGCTGGGGTCTTTCGGTCGCGGCTCCGCCACCAACGTCGGGAGCGCCGGGTTCGGTTCCAACCGGCGCGCCACCTGCAGGCGCGCCGACAGGTGGTGGACCAGGAGGAGGCCGCGGAGGCGGGCCGCCCGGAGGTGGGGGAGGCGCCCCTCCTGCGGGAGCCGCCGACGAGCCCACGGGAACCGCGGTGTTCGATGTGCGCGCCGCGAAGGCGCTGCCCAATAGCTTCATCGCGTGGACGCCGTTCACGCACCCGACTCTGGGTGCGGTGGAAATTGGCGGCTTCAAGCCCTATGTGGCGACCAACCCCGACGCCTCCGAGATCGAGGCCCTCGGCAAGTCGCACGCGGCGTTCGCGGTCTACCTCGGGTCTCTTTTCCCGAAGATTGCGATCGCCGATTTCACCGCCGCTCCACTGGGTGGCGGGCTCTATCGCATCAAGGCCGAGGTTGAAAATGCGGGCTACCTTCCGACGTCCACCGCGCACGGCGTGACATCGCAGAGCGTGAAGCCGACCATGGTGCAGCTCGGAGTGACACCCGAGTCGCTCGTCTCGGGCGACGCGAAGACGAACTTCATTCCTGCCCTCGCCGGGTCGGGCCGGCGTCAGAGCTACCAGTGGATCGTGCGCGGCAAAGCCGGACAAGCGATCACGGTGAAGGCAGTGGCGGAAAAAGGCGGCTCGGCGAGCC
>JAYUUU010000200.1:0-5170 GCA_043754395.1 Vicinamibacteria bacterium | reverse complement strand
TCGAGCAGGAGTGCCAGGCTCCCTCCCGGCCACTGAGAGAAGGGCATGCCGAGGACCGACCAGAGGAGAAGCAACCCGGCAAGCGTCATCTCCCGGCCGGGCCTGGTGAGGGGCAGGCCGAGGGCCCAACGATCGCGCACGTGGGCGACAATGGCGATGACTCCGGCGAGGAGCACGATGCGAAGAGTGCCGAGTACGGGGAAGAGATTCTGCGGCGCCAGGAGCAGGAAGCACGTGAACGTGATCAGAGCGCGATAGGCAAGAGAGCTCGCGTCCGCGTCGGCTCCCTCGCCAGAGCGGACCGCGGCCGGGTCAGCCTCGGCCGGGAGAGCCGGACGCCACCAGTCCGCCGCGACCGCAAAGGCGGGTTTGCAAGCGCCCTGAACTCTCACGCGACATCCCGGGAAGAGGAGCTTCGCCCCTTGGCTCTCTGTTCGTCGATTGAAGTCACATCGTTGCCCCATGACGGGCCGACCGTGAGGGCTGAGGGCGGCGGGGACAGTCGAAGGGCGGAGCGCCTCCGGCTCGGGTGCTCGTCGCCGAAGTAGATGGGCAGAAGCTGCGCGCCCTTCTCATCCGCGAGGGTCGCGGGCTTGCTGCCCGTGATCACGACCTTCACCGTCTCGAAGAGGACACGCAGGTCCATGGCGAGGGAGAGATGCCGGATGTAGTGCAGGTCGTAACGCATCTTCTCCGTCTCTTCCGCGAGGTTGTTCGCATAGCCGTAGCGGATCTGCGCCCAGCCCGTGACGCCGGGCCGCACCGAGCACCGCAGGCCGTAGTAGGGAATGTTCTCGGTGAAGAGCGCGACGTTCGACACCGGATGGGGCCGCGGGCCCACCAGATTCATCTCGCCCCGCAGGATGTTTACGAACTGCGGGAGTTCATCGATGCGGAACCGCCGCAGCCAGTGTCCCACCCGCGTGGTGCGGTGGTGGTTGTCGGCCGCCCATTCGGACAGCGCTCCCCCCGTCTTCATCGTCCGGAACTTGATGAGGCGGAAGGGTCGGCCGCCAAGACCCACACGTTCGTGGAGGAAGAAGATCGGCCCTTCGGAGTCCATCTTTATGAGGAGGGCCACGGGAAGAAGGAATGGAAGCAGGAGGGTGAGACCCACAAGCGCCACCACGAAGCTCACAACCCGAGCGACGAACAGAGTCAGCCAGGAGGCCTCCGATTCATTCGCAAAGAGGATGGCGCGCGGTTCCGCGTATTCGATCGCGATCTTTCCGGTGAGACGTTCATACGCCGCGACCCCGTCTTCGATGGGTGTACCGCGGGCACGGGGCTTCAAGAGCTCTCTCACCACGAACGGGTCCTGCCGTTCGCAGGTGGCGCACACGATCAGGTCGGGCTCGAACCCCTCGATGATCCGGCCCAGGTTTTCGATCGAGCCAAGGCGAAGGGTGGGAAGATCGGGCTTGAACTCACCCGCGCCGTCCTCGACGACGCCCACCACCACGTCCCGAAGGTCCGGGGTGGCGAGCATCTCGGAAACCACCTTCCCCGCAAGCTCGGTGGTGCCGATAACCAGGACGCGGCGGCTGAAGGGATGGACCGAGAAGAGGTGATGGAGGAGAGCGCGAAGGGGCAGGATCGCGAGGCCCCCGATCACCACGGTCTCAGCCAGGAACAGCCAGGTAGTTCGAAAGTCCGGTGCTATCGAGAGGACGGCGGCAAGACCGAACATCATCGCGATGGCACCGGGCCATCGCGAGAGGAACTGGCGGAACCTCCGCACCTTCCGCAGGTCGTAGAGATCGCTGAAATGGAAAGCGAAGAGGCCGCACAATGCGATGAGCAGGGCGTGCACGGTCTCGACCGGAGCGATGCCGCCCACCATCTTCGCGCTGCTCCCAAGCCGGATCCAGGCGACGAGGAACAAGGTCACGCCTTCAAGCGCGGCAAGAGTCAGCAGCACAACCGCCGTCCGTTTCTGGTGAAGAGATGCATTCGATTCACTTTCGGCCCGCGGCGCCGAGGATGGAGGGTGAGCGGCGCGGGGCTGACCCTTCCCCGTAGCTGTAGTAGGAGCGATACTGCCCGGAGAGGGGAAGATCGTCGCCGTTGTAGACAAGGCCCACGACTTTCTCGGCATCCATGGACGAAAGCGCCTCATCAAGAAGGCCGCGCGGAGTCACATGAGCGCTCACCACCAGGAAGATTCCGTCCACCCAGTCGCTCACCGCACGAAGGTCGGCCACCGGCACAACCGGCGGAGTGTCCAGAATCACGTAGTCGAACTGGTCGCGCGCCTCCGCGAGGATCTCGCCCATGCGCGCCGACCGCAGCGCTTCATAGGGCATCGGCGGATAAGCACCCGCGGGCAGCAGGGCGAAATTCAGACCGACCCGGCGGCGCGTCACGGATTCGAGGCGGCACATGGAGTCGGAGATCGCACCCGCAAGACCGAGGCCCGCCGATCTCCCTATCCCGAGCTGATCGGCAAGACAGCCGCGGCGCAGGTCTGCGTCGATGAGAAGCACCTTGGAATCGGAGGCTTGAGCGAGTGTCGCAGCCAGGTTGATGCTCGTCGTCGTCTTGCCGTCGCCCGCCACCGGACTCGAAACCGCGATGACGCGTTTGCCGAGCTTCCCGAGTTGCTGGACGATGTGGCTCAAAACGCGATACTGCTCGCTCGCGTAGGTCTGAGGCATCCGCTGCGCCTGTGTTGCCGGAGCCTCCTTCAGAGCGGCGCGGGTGACCGGCAGAGTGACACGAGAATCGGGGATGGTGCTCATGAACGGCTCCTTGGGGCGAGCAGGGCGACAACACCCTCGTTCTCGTGCGCGAGCATCCTTGACGCATTGACGGTCAGAAAGACCAGGGTCACGAGGCCAAGGGTCATCAAGGCCGCCTGCCGCCTCGACCTTGTGCGGTCTTCCCCGGAGTCGTTCGCCATGCGCGGAATCCGCACGAGAACCGGAACGCGGGTATGGCGGGCCAGGTCTTCGGCGGAGTGGAAGGACGTGTCGAACCGCTCGGCCGCCGCGACCCCGACCACCGCGAGGGCCAACGCCGCGATCAGACCGAAGATGGCGAGGCGGAGACGGTCGGGAGCGATCGGGTCCACGGGAGTGATTGCAGGATCGAGCAGACGGAGCCTCTGTCCCTGCGGTCCGTCTTCACGGGCTTCGGCGAGCTGCGCTTCCTCATAACGCTTCAGCAAGGAGTCGTAGAAGTCGCGCGTGGTGGCGTAGTCGCGGGAGAGGATCGAATATTCCTGCTCACGGAACGGCGCTCCGGCCACGCGACGCTCGAGCATGCCGATCTCGCTCCGGAGTCTCGACTCCTCGGCCTGGTGGGTGCGGATCTCCCGATTCAACTGTTCGAGCTGGGGCAGGGAACGATCGACCACCGGCTTTTGCGCGACCACGAGGCTCAGGCTTTCGACCTCGCTCTTCTTCGCGATGACGTCTGGATACTTCTCACTGAACTTTGTGCGCAAGGCGGCGAGTTCCTGGGTAAGGCGAGCCAGCCGCACCCGGTCCGGATCCGCGGCCTCGGCCTGGCCCGGTTCTCCCGACTCGCGAAGCAGCGTCGCTCGGCGCTCCACGGCCGCGGTGCGCATCTCGCTCACTCGCTGCAGTTGTCCGCTGAGGCGCTCGACCGCGATGAGGCTCGCATCCGCCTGTTGAGGCAACTCGCCCGCGTGGTTCCTCTTGAACTCGGCGATCTTCGCTTCCTGCGGAGCCAGACGCTTCTTGACCTCTTCGAGCTGCGTGCGCAGGACGGCGGCGGCGCCACTCGTTTGACGGTCGCGCAGGTGCGTGTCCTCCTCGAGGTAAGAGTTGGTCAGCGCGTTCGCCACCACCGTGACTTTCACCGGGTCACGGCCCCGATATCCGAGGGAGAAGGCGATGGTCCCGCGGCCAGTGGCCTGATCGGAGCCCGAGACGTCGATGCGCACGTCGCGCCGCATGCGTTCGACCACGGTCTGCATGGAGGCGAGTTTGCGCATTTCGGGATAGAGGTCCAGCCGGCCAATCAGCTCCGCGAGCCGCGTACGGCTCAGAATCTCCTGCCGGATGCTTTGAAGGCGAGACTCAACATCGCCTTCGCCGTTCGGCGAAGACGGATGCTCGACGAGGACGATCGCGGTCGACTGATAGAGGTTCGGCAGCGACTTCGCGAAGGTCAAGGCCGCGGAAAGGACTAGGGCGAAGACCGAAAGGGCCACCCATTTCCGGCGGCGGAACGAAGCGATGGCCGCGTCGACACCCATTCTGCCGGTCCCCTGGGTCATAGCGTCCCCGAGGAGGAAGGTTCGGACAGCGGGTCTTCCAGCCGGCGCTGCTCCTTCGACGTGATGAGTCTTACCATCAACGCGCCACGCCGGATCTTCCCGGAGGCGCCGAAGTCAGGCTGCTGGAGGTCGAACGAGTAGGAGGCGCCTAAATGAAACCACGGCGAGAAGTGCCAGAGCGACTCCAGGTTGAGACGCAGCGCGTAGAGGTTCTTGCCCCGCAGAGAGTTGCGGTAGATCCCCGGGCCCGACGCCAGTTCGAACTTCCGGGAAACCCGGGTCGCCACGGTGGCGACGAGGGACTGAATGTCGAGGGCGCCCGTCTTCCCGAGGGTCGTGGCCTGGCTCTTCGAGTAACTGAGAGTGAGAAGCCCGCCGCGTTTCATGCGACGCTTCATGGTGGCGAGAATCTCGGCCGTATAAGCGCCCTTCGCGTACCGCGGGCCCGCACGGAGCAAGACGATGGTCCGCTCCGAGACCTCTCCCAGCCAGCCCAGCATGAAAACGTCGGCAGTTGACTTCTCGGTCTTGTCCCCGCCGGTGAAATCGAACCAGCGATGTTCGTAGCGCACGCTCACACTGTCGCGTCTCGAAATCCTGCGGTCGAGGAGGGCCGTGCCCGTCATCGTATCCGCCACCCGGCCATCGAGGGTGTCGTGAGCGATCGGGAAAGCGCCGATGAAAGTGGACCGGCTGCCCAGACGCACTTCGAGCGCCGGGGTGAGCGAGGCGCGGGTCGCGAGCGACCGGCCAAGGCCAAGGCCGCTGATCAGGTTCAATTCGCTCGGGGTCTTCGTATCGAGATAACACGCGAAGACCGACAGAGCGATCGACCTAGACGGTTGCGCGTTCATCGTCACCTGGGCGATGGTCCGGGCGTTGTCGGTGTCGAAATCGGAGTGCCGGGCGAATCGATCGGCCGCG
>JAYUUU010000199.1:0-2384 GCA_043754395.1 Vicinamibacteria bacterium | reverse complement strand
GGCCAGCCACGCTCCATCCGCGCCCAAACCCCAATTTCAGAAACCGGCCTGAAATGGGCCGTATTCGTTCGGGTTTCTCAGCAGGAAGCTCCTCTAGCTGCGCCTCCTTGCTCAGCCCGGTTTGTCGCAAAAGGTCGCGGAGCGCGAAGCCTGCCCTCGGGGCACGGACTTCTGCGACTTGCGCCTACCCCGGGCTCTGCGGAAGCCAATAGACTGCGACGCAACATCCCGTTTCGAAGAGGAGCTTCCATGCGTCCAACATCACCCCTCGCTGCCCTGGCCCTGGGTTTGTCCTTTCTTGCCGCCACAGCGTCGCAGGCCCAACCCGCGCGACCCTCCGGAAAGCCACCCTCGGTCGAGGAGAAGACCGGCGCGCTGAAGAAGCTCGACGGCTTCCTCCCCGTCTACTGGGATGAAGCCGAGGGCAAGCTCTACCTCGAAATCTCGAGCTTCGGCGTCGAGATTCTGCATTCGAACGGTTTCGGCGCGGGCCTCGGTTCGAACGACATTGGCATCGATCGCGGCGCGCTCGCGGGATCGCGCATCGTGATGTTCGACCGCGTGGGTCCCAAGGTTCTTCTCGTGGCCCCGAACTACAACTTCCGCGCGACCTCCGACAACAAGGCCGAGCACCAGTCGGTGAAGGACGCGTTCGCTCGCTCGGTCCTGTGGGGCTTCACGGTGGCCGCCGAGTCGTCCGGACGCGTTCTTGTGGACGCCACGTCCTTCCTCGTCCGCGACAACTTGAACCTGGCGCCTCGTCTGCGTCCGGGAACGTATCGCCTCGACGAGTCGCGCAGCGCCGTTCACATGGCCGGCACCTATAACTTCCCCAAGAACACCGAGCTTGAAGTCGAACTGACTTACACGCTTCAGCAGCAGGCGGGTCCGCCACAAGGTGGAGCGGCGCCGGGCCCCGGGGCCAACTTCGGCGGCGGCGGTTACTTCGAAGGCGTGCGTGATGTCGCGGCCACGGGTGAGGCCGCGAGCATCCGCGTGCATCACTCGTTCGCGGAGCTCCCGGGTCCCGGCTACAAGACGCGGGATTTCGATCCGCGTGCTGGTTTCTTCGGCCCCGATTTTCAGGATCGCTCGGCCCCCCTCGGGACGCCCGCGGAGAAGCGCCATCTCGGCCGCCACCGCATCGCGAAAGTGGATCCCAAAGCGAAGATGTCGGAGGCGGTCAAGCCGATCGTGTACTACCTCGATCCAGGCACGCCCGAACCCATTCGCAGCGCGCTGCTCGACGGCGCGCGCTGGTGGAATCAGGCCTTCGAGGCCGCGGGCTATCGAAACGCGTTCCGCGTGGAGATGCGGCCCGAAAACGTGCATCCCCTCGACATCCGGTACAACGTCATCAACTGGGTGCACCGCTCCACCCGCGGCTGGAGCACCGGCGGATCGGTCTCCGATCCGCGCACCGGCGAGATCATCAAGGGCGTTGTGACTCTCGGATCGTGGCGGGAACGTCAGGACTTCCTGATCGCGGAAGGTCTGATCCAGCCATACAAGACGGGCACCGAGGTCTCGAACGAAGCGCGCGAGTGGGCGCTCGCGCGTATCCGCCAACTCGCCGCGCATGAGGTTGGCCACACCCTCGGCATCGGCCACAACTACTACGACTCGGAACTCGGTCGGGTTTCGGTGATGGACTATCCCCATCCTCTTGTCGCCCTCAAGGCCGACGGCACGCTTGACCTCTCCAAGGTCTATGACGTGGGCATCGGCGCCTGGGACAAGGTCGCGATTAATTACGGCTATCAGGATTTCGCTCCCGGAATCGACGAGAAGGCGGCACTTTCGGCGATCCTCGATGCGGCGATCAAGAAGGATCTCCTCTATCTCACCAACCAGGACAACGAAGCCCATCCGCGCGTCGACTGGTGGTCGAACGGGACGGACGCGGGTGCGGAACTCGTGCGCATGATGGACGTGCGGCGGGCATCCCTCGCGCGGTTCGGCGAGAACGCGATTCAAAAAGGCGCGCCCATGGCCACGATTGAGGAAGTGCTGGTCCCGCTGTACCTCCATCATCGCTACCAGGTCGAGGCCGCGGCTTCCGTCATTGGCGGTCAGTACTACACCTATGCGCTCCGCGGTGACGGCCAGGTCCCGACCCGGCCCGCGACCGCGGCCGAGCAGAAGCGCTCGCTCGACGCGCTGCTCATCACTCTCAAGCCGTCGGAGCTGAAAATTCCCGAGAGTGTTCTGAAGCTCATTCCGCCCCGCCCGTCAGGTTACGGTCCCCATCGAGAACTGTTCCCGCGATTCACCGGCAGTACGTTCGACGCCATCTCGCCCGCGGTCGCAGCCGCCGACATGACCCTCTCGAACCTCTTCGACCCGGAACGCGCAGCGCGAATGCTGGAACAGAAGGTTCTCGA
>JAYUUU010000198.1:0-3542 GCA_043754395.1 Vicinamibacteria bacterium | reverse complement strand
TGGGCGCGCACGTCATGGAGGTATTCGGCATCCATCGAGTGGGCACGCTTGAGTGTCTGGGGCCGCAAGACAAGGAGGCATCCCGTCCCGTATGGCAGGAACATACCCTTGTGAGGATCGAGAGTGATCGAATCGCACGCCTCGATGTCGGGCATGAGTTCGGGTCCGCCCTTCGCCAGGCGGAAGAAGCCTCCGTAGGCTGCGTCCGCATGCAGCCACATCGAATGGCTTCGGGCGATCGCCAGCAGCTTCGGAATCGGGTCGATGGCCCCGGTGTTCGTGGACCCGACATTCGCGATGATCATGAAAGGCTGAAGGCCCTTCAGGCGGTCGGCCTCAACCGTGTGAGCCAGAGCGTTCACATCGATGCGCCGCCTGGAGTCGACACCGATGCGGCGGATCTGCGAGTCGCGGAAGCCGGCGATCCGCGCGGCTTTGGGCACGCAGTAGTGGGTCTCTTCCGAGATGTAGATGGTGCCGCGGGAAAAATCATCGGGCAGGTGCGCTTCTCTGGCGGCCACGATCGCCGAGAGAGTCGAGAGGGACCCGCCTGAGGTCAGGATGCCACCTGCGGTCTCGGGATAACCCATCAGTTGAGCAAGCCAGGCGATCGCCGTCTCTTCGATCTGGGCCAGGGCGGGTGCGGGCGGCCGGACGCCGACGTAACGGTTCGTTGAGGTCGCGATGAAATCCGCGATGGCCGCGCTCATGATGCCGCCGCCCGGTATGAAGGCGAGATACCCGGGACCGGCGGTGTTGAAGGTCTTCCGGATCGCCGGACGGAGGCGCTCAAGGATGGCTTCCAGGGTTTGCGGGCCCAAGGGTGGAGGCTGTACGAAGGTGCGGGCGAGCTCTTCAGCATCCGCGACATCGGCGGAAGGCTGAGATTCGAGCGAATCGACCTCCTCCCGCACGAAGCGCGTCATGAGGTCGAGCGCTTCCCGGAGGGAATCGGAGGACAGTTCGAGTGGGTGCATCAGCCCCCTACTTTACGAGCGGAAGGATCCCGCTTTGTAGAAACCCGGCCGTCGCCCCGAGGCGATTCGCTTGCAAGCTCTGCTGATTCGACTGGCACGGCGGTTGCTCCCTTCCTTAGAGGCCTTCGCCTGGAAGGTCGGCCCCAGTCTTAAATAAAGGAGAGCCTTTCATGCCCGACACGACCCGCGAAATAGAAAACCCCATGGTGCCACCCGGCCTGCCCGACGCAGAGAGCAAGCCAAGGCGCGACGACGAAAAGGGTGGACGACCAACCATTGAGAACGGGAACCGCGACCGTGGGCCGACGAAGCCTCATGAGGATCGCTCCGCGTAGGGACGAGACGCGGCCCTATCATCCACTGCGTGACCATCGTCCTCTCTCTCCGGGTCGCGGTGCGCGCGGCCAGGCTCAGCCGGAACTGACCAGCCAACTCCGTGTACGAACATCGCCGCCGGCCCCTCATCTCCCACCGCCGGTTCCTCGACCGGATGACGAGCCATGTGCTCGTCGCACTGGCTCTGCTGTTCTCGACCCTCGCGATCGGCATGGGGGGCTATCACTGGCTGGAAGATCAGACCTGGATCGACGCGTACCTCAACGCCACCATGATCCTGGGCGGAATGGGCCCGGTATCCGAGCTGCACACCGCGGGAGGAAAACTCTTCGCGGGAACCTACGCGCTCTTCGCGGGTCTCGTCTTCGTGCTTGCCATCGGCGTGGTCGTGGCTCCGGTGCTGCATCGTGCCATGCATCGGTTCCATCTTGACGGCAAGGAATAGCGGGGAACAGGTGCGGGTCGCTAAACTACCCGGATGCCCAAAGCCCGCATGGCGTTCCGGAACGAGCAATGATCAAGGCGTTCTCAGAAGTCTTCACCCCTGAAGTGCGCGACGAGGCGCAACGGCTCTTCGCCTCGGGTCGCGTCGAGGTTCTGGCCATCGAGGACACGTTCCTCACCACATCCGTTAAGGACACGACCACGGAACGGGTGGTCATCAAACGCCGTGCCGACCGGTTTCAGATTTCGTGCACCTGCCCGGATGGCAAGTCGGGAGCTTGCGCCCATGTCCTCGCGTCCATGCTGGCGGCCCGCGGTCATGGTTTCGGCCGGACCGAGCCGTCCGGCCCGCGCCCGCTTGATGAAGAAGCGGCCGATCCCCAAGCCGTGGTTCCCCATCGCACCCATGTGGTGATTGAGGGGCTTCATTCCGCGAAGAACCAGGAGGGCTCGGACTCCTTTGACGAGATCGACGAAGACGATGGCTCAGGTCGCCTGCCCTCGGTCGATTGGCGCTTCCGTCTGGCGACCCTCAAGTCTCAAGCTCTTCCGCCCGTCCGCGAGTCCGATGCCGCGGCCGAGGACGCTCCCCCAACCGAGATTCTGTACGCGATCGACGCGGCCGCATCGGCTTCGAGCGATGGCGGGCTCGTGCTCATCATCGCCCACCGGGAAATGAAGCGGGACCGCGAGTGGGGCCGCATCAAGTTCGCGCGTCCGTGGCGCGGCCTCGCCTCGGACCTTCATAACTCCGCGGATCGCCGGATTCTGATGATGCTCTCCGGCGCCGACCGCGATGCCGACCTCGCTTCGAGTTTCCGCCTCCACGACGTCCATCGCGTCGCGGCCCGGTACCGCGTGGCCCCTGAGATGCAGTGGCTGGCCCTCTCGCTCATGGCGGAAACCGGCCGGCTCGTTTTGCGGCATCCGCCCGAGAAAGAGGAGGCGACGTCGTTCCTCGGCATAGACGACGGCTCGCCTTTCTCCCTCCGTCTTCAGGTGGGTGCTTCCGTCGCGAACTTCTCGCTTTCCGGCGAACTCGTTCGCGGCGAGGACCGCGTGAAGATGACCGAGATCGAACTCGTCACCCGCGGCGGCATCGTGGTTTTCCGGAACACCGTCGCGAAACTCGAGCCGTCTGAGCACTTCCCCTGGGTCGACGACCTTGTCCGCCGGGGCGCCATCGAGGCCCCAAGGCGCCATCAGGATCGCCTTCTTCGCGAGATCGCGGAGCTGCCGAACGGGATGGAGATCGATCTCCCCGAGGATCTGGGCATCGACCGCGTGATGGGCACGCCCCAGGCCCTGGTCCGCCTGAAGCGCCTGCCCCGTCAGGGCGACGAGGCGGATGTGCCTCTCGAACTCCTCTTCGAATACGGCGGAGAACTGATCGAGGCCCGTTCGCAGCGCAAGGGTGTTCTCGACCACACCGGCAAGCGCATCATCACTCGCAACGAACAGGTGGAACGCGATCTGCGCGCGAAGCTGCTCGATCTCGGCGTGTCGGTGTCGCGCGACGGCAAAGGCTTCTACGTCGAAAGCGCCGAAGTCACCGCCCTTCTGCCGAGGCTTGGCGACGAGGGCTTCCGGGTTCTCCTGCGTGAGCGGGAACTGAAGCGCGACCTCGGTCTTCGTTTCCGTGTCTCCTCCGGCGTCGACTGGTTTGACCTCAAAGGTGGCCTCGATTTCGGCCACGAGGTGGTGCCGTGGCCCGCGCTACTTAAAGCCTTGAGGCGCGGCGAAACCGTTCTCACTCTGGCCGACGGATCCCAGGGTCTCATCCCC
>JAYUUU010000197.1:0-3382 GCA_043754395.1 Vicinamibacteria bacterium | reverse complement strand
CACCTGCTTGGGGTGCAGGGGGTCGGAGGTTCAAATCCTCCCATCCCGACCATTTTTTAGCTGGGGGGCGTTGCACGGACCCGCCCCCCAGACCCCCGTGCTACGGCCCACGTGAAGTGGGCCTTCGCTCTCCTCAGACGTGCCAACGGAGGGGCGAGCCAATAGGGACTTCGGCTACGGAATGTCGGCCTTCGCTCGCTGAGCCTGCATTCCCCGACAGCTTGGTAGGGGCTCCATAACCCCCGGCGAAACCAATAGGGACTTCGGCCAACGGAGTGTCGGCCTTCGCTCGCTGAGCCTGCATTCCTCCCCGGCTTGGTAGGGGATCCGTAAGCCCGGGCGAGCCGATAGGGACTTCGGGAATGTACGGCCAGGTCGCGCGTGCCCATGCGCGTCGAATCCGTTCCACTACTAAGCCAATTGGACACTCACGTCACCCCCGGCGAAGCCACTCCGTTTGACTTGCGAAGACCGGGGGCCTAGCGCGCGCTCCCGTTTCCAACCGCGAAACCGCGCTCCCGTTTCCAACCGCGAAACCCACGCTCCCGTTTCCCACCGCGAACCCCCGCTGGGGGTTTCTCTGTAGGCTCGGTGCATGGGCTCTTTGCCGCGGCTGGTTGTGTTCGACCTTGCCGGCACCACCGTGGTCGATGGCGGTCAGGTGCCTGCGGCGTTTTCGTCCGCGCTGTCGGAGGCGGGAATGGCTGTGTCGGCGGAGCAGATCGCGAACCTTCGTGGCGGTTCGAAGCGCGAGGCCATCCTTCGGATGATTCCGGAGGGGCCGAATCGGGCCGAACGCGCTGCTTCCACCTTTGAGATCTTCAAGCGACATCTTGCTCGCCGCTACGACTCTTCTGGCGTGCAGGCCGTTCCGGGCGCGCGTGAGGTATTCGAATGGCTTCGATCAAAGGACATCCGTGTCGCGCTCAACACCGGCTTCGATCGCGACATCACGAGCCTGCTTCTGGAGCGACTTGGTTGGCGTGAGGGTGTGGTCGATGCCGTGGCCTGCGGTGACGACGTGCCCGAAGGCCGACCTGCGCCCTATCTCATCTTCCGTGCGATGGAGGCTACGGGCACGCACCGGCTGGACGACGTTGCGAACGTCGGCGATACGGTGTCTGATCTCGCCGCGGGCGACAATGCCTCGGTGCGGTTCAACATCGGCGTCCTCTCCGGCGCCCATGATCGCGCGCGACTCGAGAGGGCGCCTCACACTCATCTCCTCGCCGATGTGAGCGAGCTTCGTCAGTTGTGGAGCGCTTGCGAATGAGCCTGCGCGAGGCCCCGGATTCAACGGCTTTCGCAGGCGCTTGATAGGCTTTTGGGATGTCCCGACCGCTGATTCTCATCACCAACGACGATGGTTACCGCGCTCCCGGCCTCCTGGCCCTGCGCGCCGCGGTGGCTGACCTTGGAGACGTGATGGTCATCGCACCCGACCGCGAACGAAGTGCGTGCGGCCAGGGCATTACCATCAAGGGGCCCCTCACCGTCGAGAAGATCGACGATACGACTTTCGCGGTTGACGGCACACCCGCGGACTGCGTCATCCTCGCTCTCGCAAACCTCCTGCCGGAGAAGCCGACAGTTGTCCTCTCCGGCATCAATCGCGGCGCCAACCTCGGCGACGATGTCTACTACTCTGGGACCGTGGGCGGCGCGCGCGAGGCGGCGTTTTGGGGCATTCCCGCGGGTGCCTGTTCGCTTGTGACCCGCAACAAGCCGCTCGACTTCACCGAAGCCGCGCGGCACTCGCGTCGTGTCTGCGAAATCCTCCTCACCACTCCGCCGACCTCGGGCGTCTTGCTGAATCTCAATGTTCCCGACGGTCCTGCCTCGGAGATCAAAGGTGTCAAGGTCACGCGGCAGGGAATGCGCGGCCACGCTTCGGGGGTCTCGGTCACGAAGGACACCCGCGGGCGCTCGTTCTATTGGATCGCTGAACCCTTCGACAAATGGGACGCCGCGGATGGCGATGACATGGCCGCGATCCGCGCCGGGTACGTGTCGATCAGCCCGCTCGGCAAAGACACCACGTCGCACACGGACATGGACCCGATCGCGCGACTGCTCGTCGCGAAGTAGAAGCGTCGCGTCAGCGGATCTCGAATCGCTCGAAGCCGCGTGCCTTCACCTTTACGATTGAGGTGTCCTCGACCTTTCCGAAAGAGGGGCCTCGCCGGAGATCAGCCTCGAATGCGCTGAGCGCGGTTTCCGCACCCTCCGCGTGGACTTCAACCGACCCGTCGGGGAGATTGCGGACGAAGCCTGCGACACCGAGGATCTCCGCTCTCTGCCGCGCGAAATAGCGGAAGCCGACGCCCTGGACGCGTCCACGGACGACGGCTTGAAACGAAACAATCTCACCCATCGCGTTAGCCGTGGCGGCCCCCTGAGCTTGAAAAATGGTCGGGGCGGTAGGATTCGAACCTACGACCTCCTGGTCCCGAACCAGGCGCTCTAGCCAGGCTGAGCCACGCCCCGATCGATCTTCAAAAACGGAAGCGGAGTCTACATCAGCTGCCCGAGACTCCCGTCGGTGCCGCCGCGCTACCGAACCAGGCCTTCCATCTGGGTTCGGAGGGAGCGCATCGTGGCGGCTTGGGCTGGCTTCGTTGAGAGATCGTTACGGCCGGCGGGGTCTGCGGTCAGGTCGTACAGTTCCTCCGAGCCATCGGGCCAGAGCGTGTAGCGGTAACGCGCGGTGCGGAGGGAATGACCCTGCTTGGGCGGCTCCGTGGGGCGGTACTGAATCACCGTGTCCTGGACGGAGGCCTTGGGATCCTTCAGGGTTGGAACGAGCGAGATACCGTCGAGCGTTCCGGGCTTCGCGATGCCGGTGAGGTCGACGAGGGTCGGATAGATATCGATGAGATCGGCGAGCGCCGTGGTCGAGGCGCCCGGCTGGGGCTGCCCCGGGCTTGCGATGATCATCGGGACGCGCAGGGACTCCTCGAACAGCGTGTTCTTTCTCCAGAGGCCGCCGTGGTCTCCGAGGTGATGGCCGTTGTCGCCGAAGAACACCACGATTGTGTCCTTCCAGCGGTCTTCGCGATCGAGGGCGTCAAGAACCAGCCCCAGCTGCGCGTCCATGAAGCTCACGCACGCGAGGTACGCGGCGATGCCGCGCTTCGCCATCGTCTCCTCGTCTGAAAGGCCGGCCGGCATGCGTCCGGCAATCATCAGCCCGGGAAGGGATTGAGGGCGATTCCTGATGGCGATCCCGGGAATGTCGATGCCGTCATTCTTGGGCGCTTTGGTAAACCGGATCTTGTCGACCGGATACATGTCGAAGTATTTCTGCGGCGCGATCCACGCGACATGGGGCCTCACAAGTCCGAGGGCGAGGAAGAGCGGCTGGTCGCGCTTCGTTTCGAGA
>JAYUUU010000196.1:0-8494 GCA_043754395.1 Vicinamibacteria bacterium | reverse complement strand
CACCCTCCAGCCCAACGCCACTGACTTCCGGACTGCTTCTCAGGTTGGCGTGCCCGTGAACGTTTTCGCGGGAATTGCCATTTCTCACAATGGGGCATTTGGAGCGCTGAGCGGGAACATCACCACGCTCAATACCGCGAATGGTCTCTCTTTCGATTCGCCCTTCACATCCCGCGACTTCGGTCTTCAGAGCGCTCCCGTCAGATAGGCCGAACCGTAGGGGCACCCTAGGCGTGCCCCGCCTCAACTAGGGATTTACGGCCGCGCGGCCGCCCACTCGACGGCCGATCTCGATGGTCTTGAAGCCGTTGTCGCCCCAGCCGATCACGAAGACGCTGAACCCCTGCTTCATGCGCATCTCGATGTCCTCGGCGCGAGCGGGGTAACCGCAGGGCACATTGAACTCTTTGCACGCGGCGAGCACTTGCTGAATCGCGGCTTCCCACGCGACAGTGTCGACCACGCGTTCGCCCTTGTCGTTCGTGGATGTGAACACGCCGCGCAGGGTGCCGGCACCCGGGAACAGCACCCCGATCCCCGGAACCGCCGCGATCTCCCTGACCTTCGCGAGGCCGGCCTTGCTCTCAACGATGGTGAAGTTCACGAGTTCGCCCTTCGGATTGAGCGGCCACAAGTCGGCCTTCTCGCGATAGTCCTTCTCACTCAGGCCCCAAAACGCAGGTGCCGCGCCCACATCCTCCGCGCGCGTGCCGCCTTTCGGCTTGAAGCGCATCGCGGCGAGCCCAGCCTTCACTTCATCGGCGCTCTCGACATCGACGAAGACCAGGCCGCTGACGCCGAGGTTGAGCTGACGCCCGATCCGTTCACCAGCCTTCACCGGGTCCGGGGCGATTTCATTCATCTTCACGACGAGCGGATGGGTCAGGCGCAAGACCGGCGCTTTCGCCAGCACCCCCGCCTCGCTCATCCCCTTCGCGAAGTCGGCGAATGCAGGGATCGCCTTCTCGAAATCGCCCTCCATGCTGCCGTCGAAGATGTAATCGGTGGCCTTGTTGGCGATCGCATCCTTCGCGAGTTCAAGGGGTGTTTTCGGCGGGACCGGCGAGGGTGTCGGGGCTCCGGGAGGAGTGAATCGCCGGTTGCTCGGCGCATAAAGGCCGAAGACCGGTTTCTTCTGTTCGAGCAGGTCGACCAGCGGGTTGTGGTGCTTGCGAACCTCGGCCGGGTCGACGTGCCCCTGGGCCGACGCCAACGCGGCGAAGGCGAGAACGCTGAAGCAGGCGGAGGCAGGAATCAATCTTCGGTGCATGGTTTCCTCTTTATGCCGCCCTGAACTACGGTCAAGCATATTCGGGACGGAACGTTCCTGATGGATTCAAATCCATGAATTTCGGAACTTTGGCCCGATCCCTCGCGTATCCAAGAATCACTGGAGAGTTTCGATGAGTTTCAAAAGCGACGTGGTCTTGAGTTTGCGCCGGCTCCGAAAGGATCTCGGTTTCACGGGTATCGCGGTTTCGATCCTCGCCCTCGGCATCGGCGTCAACACCGCGATCTTTTCGCTGGTGAACGTCATCCTCCTGAGGCCGATCGCGGGCGTCCCCGCCGACCGCATCGTCGGCCTCTTCCATAAGGATGAGACTCGGCCCGACACCTACCGCGCTTTCTCCTATCCCGACTACAAGGACATCCGCGAGGGCAACGAGAGCTTCGAAACCGTCATGGCCCACAACTTCGCGATGGTGGGCCTCACCGAAGGCGATGTCACCCGCCGCGTATTCAGCGACGTCGTCTCGTCGAACTACTTCCAGACTCTCGGCGTCAGGCTGCATCGCGGCCGCGCTTTCTCGACCGATGAGGAGATTCCCGGCCGCGAGGCCCCGGTGGCGATCATCAGTTACGGCTTGTGGAAGTCCATGGGGGAAAACGACTCGGTTCTCGGCCGACAGATTCGAATCAACGCGCGCGATTTCACGGTTGTGGGGGTCACGCCCGAGAGCTTCAGCGGGACGATGGCCCTCGCGGCGCCGGAGATCTGGCTGCCCCTGAGCACGTACGACATCACGCTCAATGATTTTCAGAAGAGCGCGTCTGAAGCCGGCGGTCAGAAACTTGCTGAGAGGACGCACCGCAACCTGATCCTGGTGGGCCAGCTGAAGCCGGGGCTCAGCATGGAGAACGCATCAGCTCAGGTGAAGCTCGTCGGTGCGCGGCTCGCCTCGGCCTATCCGGCCGAGAACAAAGACCACGCGCTGACCCTCGCTCACCTCTCCCGCATGTCGGTCAGCACCGATCCGCAGTCGGACACGCCGATCGCCGCCGCGAACGCGGTGCTTCTCGCCCTCGCGAGCGTCGTGCTGATCGTGGCCTGCTTCAACCTCGCGAACATGCTCCTCGCGCGCGGCGAGGCCCGGCAAAAGGAGATCGCCCTGCGCCTGGCGCTTGGATCCGGTCGATGGCGAGTGGTTCAGCAGTTGCTCACCGAGGGCTTCGTGCTGGCTCTTTTGGGCGGCGCGCTCGGGCTTGGTCTTGCCTACGCTCTCACCCGGCTCCTCGTATCGTCGTTCATCGCGGTGGCCCCTCTCGCGATCATCTTCCCAATGACGCCCGACGTCCGTGTTCTTGGCGCCACCTTCATCTTCTGTCTCTTCGCGACCGTGGTTTCGGGCCTCGGGCCCGCGATGAAACTCTCACGTCTCGATGTGTTCCCGCAGCTCAAGGAGCAGGCGGGCGACGGGGGCGCCCTCTCAAACGCACGCGGCCGGTTCTGGCTGCTCGCGCCCCGCAACGTTCTGGTCATCCTGCAGATCGGTCTGAGCCTGGCGCTTCTCGCCACCGGCGGTCTGTTCGTCCGAGGCTCTCTGGCCGCAGCCGAATCCGACCCCGGGTTCCGGCTCGATTCCGGCCTGCTCTTTGAACTCGATCCCTCGCTCGCAGGCTACGACACCGCGCGTTCGCAGCAGACCTACAACACGGTCCTCGACCGGGTTCGCAATCTGCCCGGTGTCGAAAGCGCCAGCATCGCCTCCACGGTTCCCTTCGGCGCCTTCTCCAGCTCAAGGCGTGTGCGCAAAGCCGGGGAGCCGGAGAAAGACGGCGCCGGTGCCGCGCGCGGGATCAACGCCCAGCACGTCCTTGTTGGCGCTGACTACTTCAAGTCTTTGGGCCTCACCCCGCTCCGCGGGCGCGAGTTCGACGCCTCCGAGGAGACGGGGGTCACCGGCCTCAAGGCGGTGATCATCAGCGAGCCTCTCGCGAAGCAGCTCTTTGGCAATGAGGATCCCATCGGCCGTACGGTTCAGTTCGGTACGGGCGGTGGTCCGGGCAAAGGAATGAACATCTCGCAGGACGGCGCCGCGACGATCACCGCGGATGCCCTTCAGGTTGTGGGTGTAGCCCCTGGTCTGCGGCACAGCCTCTTCGATCCAGCACCCGTGCCTTTCTTCTATGAGCCCGTCGGCGCGAATTTCCAGTCAGGCCTCAACCTTCACGTGAGGCTCAAGAGCGCCGACCCCCAGGCGGCCTCGTCGATGGTTCAGAAAGTCCGCGCTGAGCTCCGTTCTCTCGACCCGAACCTCCCCGTGATCTCGGCGGCAACCCTTCAATCGTTCCGAGACGACTCCATCCCCCTGTGGGCGGTGCGCAGCGGCGCGCGACTCTTCTCGCTCTTTGGGCTCGCCGCCTTGATCCTAGCGATCATCGGCATCTACGGCCTCAAGTCATACGTGGTAGCCCGCCGCACCCGCGAGATCGGCATCCGCATGGCGCTTGGCGCTTCGGCCCAGGGTGTGGTCAACCTGATCCTTCGCGAAGGCGTAGCCCTTGCGGGGGCCGGTCTAACGCTGGGCGTCCTGCTTGCCCTGGGCGCGGGTCGCCTGGTGAGTTCGATGCTTTATCAGGTGAGCCCGTTCGATCCGTTGGTGATCCTGATGGCCCTAGGCATTCTCGCCGCGGCTTCGGTGGTCGCGACATACATCCCCGCTCGCCGCGCCACCCTCGTGACCCCGGTTTCCGCGTTGCGTCACGAGTAAACGTCGCGGACGGACCGCTACAATCCGCCGCATGCTTGAAATGCGCCGTCTTTCCGCTCTGGTCGTGCTCGCCGCCTTCCCGGCCTCGTCTCCTCTCGCACTCGCGGCGGATGCTTTGAAGACGCCCGCCGGATACACGCGCGCGACCGCGGAGGCGAACGCTCCTTTCGAGAAGGTCTTCCTCGAGACTCCCACACCTGAGAACGCGCGGCGGTGGCTGTTTCAGTTGACCGAAGAGCCGCACGTCGCCGGGACGCCGGCCGAGAAGAAGGTCGCCGACTGGGTGGCCTCAAAGCTCAAGGAGTTCGGGCTCGACGTCGAGACCGTGAAATACGACGTCTTCCTCAATCATCCGAAGAGCGTGTCGCTCAAGATGATCGAGCCGAGAGTCGAGGAACTTTCGCTCATGGAAGACAACGTTCCAAAGGACAAAGACTCCACCTCGCGCGGCCAGTTCCCGGCGTTCCACGGCTACGGGGCCTCGGGTAAAGCGAATGGCCAGGTCATCTATGTGAACTACGGCTCTCCCGCGGATCATGAGCGGCTCAAGACCATGGGTCTTTCCGTCGAGGGCAAGATCGCCCTCGTGCGCTATGGCGGTGCGTTCCGCGGCCTGAAGGTGAAGGAAGCCCAGGAACGCGGTGCGGTGGGCGTGCTCATCTTCTCGGATCCCGCGGACGACGGCTACATGCGCGGTGACATCTACCCCGATGGTCCGATGCGTCCGCCTTCGGCGATCCAGCGCGGCTCGGTTCAGTACCTGTCGGTTCAGCCGGGCGACCCATCTACGCCGGGCGGCCTCCCTTCCACCGCCAACGCGAAACGAATCACACGGGATCAGATGAACAACGTTCCGAAGATCCCGTCGCTTCCGATTTCGTATCGAGAGGCCGAGAAGCTCCTGCGCCACCTGGGCGGACCACGTGTGCCGAACAACTGGCAGGGTGGTCTTCCCTTCTCGTATCACGTGGGCCCCGGAGGCGCCGCGGTCGAGATGGACGTGCAGATGGACGAGGGTTTGAAGCCCATCTACAACGTGGTTGCGAAGATCCAGGGCACGAGCGATCAGGTGGTGGTGGTGGGCAATCATCGCGACGCGTGGACCCCGGGCGCGGTCGACCCAAACTCCGGCACCGCGGCCATGCTTGAAGCGGCGCGCGGGCTCGCCGCCGCGGTGAAAGCCGGCTGGAAGCCGAAGCGCACGATCCTCCTCTGCTCGTGGGACGCCGAGGAGTACGGCCTTGTCGGTTCCACCGAGTGGGCGGAAGAGAACGCGGCGATGCTTCAGAGCAAGGCGGTCGCCTATATCAACATGGATGTCGCGGTCACCGGCCCGAACTTCGGTTCAGGTGGAACGCCTTCCATGCGCGATGCCGTTCGCGAGGCGATAAGTGCGGTTCCCGAGCCGCGCAAAGGCGGCATGGTGGGCGACGTATGGGAAAAAGAGACGAAGGCGGCGTGGGCCGCGGCTGAGCCCGTGAATCTCGAAGGCAAGGACGCTCCCTTCGAACTTCAACTCGGCCGACTTGGCTCCGGCTCCGATTACACCGCGTTCATCGACCACCTCGGGATCCCTTCGGTCGACGGGGGTTTCGGCGGCGACTACGGCGTCTATCACTCCGTGTATGACAACTTCTTCTGGATGTCGCACTTCGGCGATCCCGAGTTTGTGTATCACCAGGCCGCCGCGCGCTATCTTGGTCTCCTCACCCTGCGCACCGCCACCGCGGACATTGCCCCTCTTCGTTTCTCGAACTACGGCGGGGCGATGAAGGAAGACATCGACGAGATCCGGACCGACGTGATCCGTCGGGCCCGCACAGCTGGGGCCACGCCCTTTAGTCCCGACTTCTCGGCGCTGCTCAAGGCGGTGAGTGAACTCGACGCCGCCGGCCGCGCCACCGATGCCGCGACGGAAGCGCTCCTCGCCTCAGGCAACGCGGCCGCCTTCGCAAGAATGAGCGACGCGCTCTCTCAGGTGGAGCGGGCCTTCCTTAATAAGGAAGGACTCCCCGGACGCCCCTGGTTCAAACATCAGTTGATCGGCCCCGGACTCACCACGGGCTACGCGCCCTGGCCGTTCCCGGCGTTGCGCGAAGCGGTCGAAAAGAAGGACAAGGCGATGTTCGATGTCGAGTCGCGCAAGGTTGTAGCCGCCCTTGATGCCGGTGTCGTCAAACTGCGCGACGCGGCTTCTGTGCGCTGAACGCCCTTCTGCGACAAGGTGCTGCAGGAAATCGGGGCGCCTTTTTTTTCGGGCTTAAGAATTGCGTTAGGACCCACGAGCGATGCTCGCGCCATGGGATATCAACTTCGCGCTCTGACAACAATCGGGGTGATGGCTGGCCTCGGATGTGGATCCGCTTCGCCGACCACGCCAACATCCACCACACCGTCGACAACGGCCTCGGCGGCAGCCACACCCACGCCGGCCACGGCCACGGGCGCGCTGCCCGCCCACTACGCGCAGTTCTATGGAGCGCAGGCATCGGTTGACGGCGCCTTCGTGGTTCTCCGGGCCACATCGGTGCCCGATCACGCGAGCCCCTACTTCGGCGTGGGCAACTCGGGTTACGAGGCGCCGCACGCGGGAATGCAGGTCAACCCCAATCGGATCGCGTCGCAGAACATGGTGCTGCGCGTCCCCTTGAATCCGCAAACCGCGACCGCGAGCGACACGCCCATGGGCGTCATGGGGGTTTCGATCAACGGCGTAGCGCTCTTCAACCAGTATGCCGCGCAGCGAGCGCCGCTCACCTCAGAGATCGCAACCTTCGATCGCTACAACGGTCACCCTCAGCAGAGCGGGATGTATCACTATCACATCGAACCGCTGTACCTGACCGCGCAGGGCTCGAGCCGTCTGCTTGGAGTGCTGCTCGATGGCTTTCCGGTGTACGGAACGCGCGACGCTGGTGGGGTCATCCCCTCCGGGCTCGACACCTGCAACGGCCACGTCGGAACAACGCCGGAGTTCCCGGGCGGCATCTACCACTATCACATCGTCGCAGAGCCGCCTTACATCGCCGGCTGCTTCCGCGGGCAGCCGGGAACCGCGAGCTAGCACGGTGCTGAAGCCTTCAGCACCGTGCGTATCCCGGCGAACCCCCTTTTCCTCACGATGAGGGGGCAGGCGCCGGGATCCACAAACCGCTTCGCCGTCGCCGTGTTCATTGGCCTTGCTGGCATCGCCCAGCCGGGCAGTCTTGTGCCCGGCGGTCCGGACGAGATCCTTCAGACGTTCGACGCCGATGGAAGCCTGACTTCGCAGATCACGTTCCGCGACGGCCGGAAAGTCGGGCGTCACGTGACCTACTGGCCGGAAGGCGGCCGCAGGGTCGAGACAATCTACGACGACGACAAAATCCAGGGCGTCTACAAGTCGTGGCACCCAAACGGCCAGCTCGCGGAGTTGAAGCACTACCTCGACGGACGCGAGGAGGGCCTCCAGCAGGCCTGGACCGAAAAGGGCGAGCTGTATTTGAACTTCGAAGCGCGAGACGGCCGTCACTACGGCCTCATCAACTCGAAGCCCTGCCTGCCCGTCGCGGGAGGAATGTAATGAAGGCCCGCATCAGTGTTCTCATCGCAGTCATAGCGGCCGGGGCGGCCTTTGTCTACCCCTTCGCGTGTCCCGGTGTGCCGCCATCCTCGTCACTGCCGTTCTACGAGGACCGGAATTTCACGCCAAGATGGACGGAGGTGAACCACGTCGTGGCTCCCTTCCGCCTCGTGGACCAGCAGAGCCGGCCCTTCACCGAGCACGACCTCGACGGGAAGATCCACATCGCGAGTTTCCTCTTCACCTCCTGCCCAAGTGTCTGCCCGACCCTGGTGCAGAGGCTCAAGTCCGTGCAGGCGGCGGTCAAGGGGCGCGATGACGTTGTCATCGTTTCGTACAGCGTGACACCTCTCACCGACACTCCAGCGGTTCTTGCGGAGTTCGGCAAGCTGCGCGGCATCGACTCCCGAACCTGGCGGCTCGCGACCGGCGATCTTCAAGAGATCCACCGCGTCATCAAGTATTCCTATTTCGCCGACGACGATCGAGGCTCTGCGCCCGGCGTGGAGAGCCGCCTGATCCACACCGAGAAAGTGATCCTGGTGGACGGCAACCGGCGCCTGCGCGGGATCTACAACGGCACCCATGCCTTCGAGATGGAGCGACTGATCGAGGACATCGAGGCGCTTCGCCGGTCGAATTAGAATTCCCCCATGGGGGAAAGGCGTCAAGGCAGCGGCAACACACTGCTCCACTTCGCAGGCGGCGTGCTCGCGGGCGTGGCGGGCGCCTATCTCATCGACATGCTCAAGCCGGGCCGAAGTTTCAGCCCGAAGCTCCTGCGCGAATCCCGCGAACATCCCGACCTTCCCGCCACCGTCATTCTGCCGGGCATCATGGGGAGCCGGCTCGAACGGCCCGACGGCACCGCCGCGTGGCTCAATGTGGGGAACGTCTTCGGTCATCACGATCTCCGGCTGCCGAACGCGGCGACGCTGCG
>JAYUUU010000195.1:0-6805 GCA_043754395.1 Vicinamibacteria bacterium | reverse complement strand
ATCAAACCTCGACCCACCTCTTTTCATCAGGACGAGTGACCTCATGACCTCAAAGAAGAAGCGCGCCCTCATCTCCGTCTACCGAAAGGAAGGCGTCGTGGAGCTTGGCAAGGGCCTTGTGGCCCTGGGCTTCGAGATCCTCTCGACCGGAGGCACCGCCACTTCCCTGACGGAAGCGGGCGTCCCCGTCACCGCGGTCTCGGACGTCACGGGCTTCCCGGAGATCCTCGGCGGCCGGGTGAAGACGCTTCACCCGAAAGTCTTCGGCGGAATCCTCGCCAAGCGCAACGATGAGCATCTGGCCGATCTCGCAAAGACCGGCCTCGCCCCGATCGATGTGGTGGTCGTGAACCTCTATCCCTTCGAGGACAAGGTTTCGAAGGGCGCTTCGTTCGACGAGGCGATCGAGAACATCGACATCGGCGGTCCGTCGATGGTCCGCGCCGCGGCGAAGAACTTCCAGTCGGTGGCGGTCGTGGTGGACTCGAACGACTACGGCCAGCTTCTCGAACAGCTCGGGCGGCCCGATGGCATCGACCTGCCCACCCGTCTTTATTTCGCCCAGAAGGCGTTTCGTCACACCGCGAGATACGAGACCGCGATCGCCGGCTATTTCGCGGAGATCGAGAGCAACGAAGAGACCTTCGCGAAGGCGCAGAGCGACAGCGTGTTCCCGTACCGCCTGAATCAGAGCTTCGAGAAGATTCAGGATCTGCGCTACGGAGAGAACCCGCATCAGCGGGCCGCCTTCTACTCGGACATGGGCTCGACCATGTACTCGGTCGCCGCGGCTCGCGTGCTTCAGGGCAAGGAACTCTCGTTCAACAACATCCTCGATCTCGATTCAGCCTGGCGCCTCGTGACCGACGTGGATGGCACCGCGGTCGCGATCATCAAGCACACGAATCCTTGCGGGGTTGGCCGCGGGGCGTCGCTCGAGGAGGCGTTTGTCCGCGCGTGGGACTGTGATCCCACATCCGCTTTCGGCGGAATCGTGGCACTGAGCGTTCGTTGCGACGCGGGTGTCGCGACGAAAATCACCGGTTCATTCTTCGAAGCCGTGATCGCTCCCGGTTTCAGCGCCGAGGCGAAGGCGATCCTGGCGTCGAAGAAGAACCTCCGGGTGCTCGACATGGACGTCACTTCGATCCACCGCGTCACGGGCTTTGATCAGAAGCGGGTCATGGGCGGGATCCTCGCCCAGGAATGGGACATGGCTCGCTTCGACCGCGCGGGCTGTGACCCGGTGAGCAAGCGCAAGCCGACTGCTGCCGAGTGGGACGCCCTGGGCTTCGCCTGGAACGTCTCGAAGCACGTGAAGTCCAATGCGATCGTCTTCGCGAACGCGGGTCAGACCGTCGGGATCGGGGCCGGCCAGATGAGCCGGATCGACTCGGTCAGGATCGCGATCTCGAAAGCGCAGATGGACCTCAAGGGCACGGTCGTGGCATCGGACGGTTTCTTCCCGTTCCGGGACAACGTAGACGCGATCGCGAAGACGGGCGCCATCGCGATTATTCAGCCCGGCGGTTCAGTGAAAGACGAAGAGGTAGTGAAGGCCGCCGACGAACTTGGCCTCTCCATGGTCTTCACGGGGAAGCGGCACTTCAGGCACTGAGCTTCGTAGAAACTACAACCCTCGCACCCGGCAGGCCACGAGCAGCAGGCCAAGGCCGATGATCCATGACCAGTCGGCGGCCTGAGCGGGGACCCTGGCCCAGCCGAAGTGGGCGGTGAGCGCCACCGCGTAGAGGATCAGGCAGATGATCCAGACGATGAGGGTCGGAGCTTTCCCGGAATTGGTCATGCGTTTCTCGCTTTCGTTGGCCGGCCCGAGGCGGGTGGCGAACCAACTCCCCAGCAAGCCACGTGCCGGGGCGCTGTCTCAAACCACCGCGGGCTCTTCGGGCGTGCCCGGCCACTTGGTCATGTTCTCGGCGCCGGTCTCGGTGATGAAGATGATGTCTTCGTGCCGGATCCCGATCTCCCCGTAGATGTAGATCCCCGGTTCGTCGGAGAAACACATTCCCGGCCGCAGTCTCGTGGTGTTGCCGCGCACGAAATAGGTCCATTCGTGGCCGTCCATTCCGATTCCGTGGCCGACCCGGTGGCCGAACATCTCGTAGTCTTTGCCGAAACCCGCATCGGTGACGACTTTCCGTGCCGCAGCGTCCACCGCCTGGCATTCGACTCCCGGCTTCGCGGTCCGGAAGGCCGCGTCCTGAGCCTTTCGAACCGTGTCCCAGATGAGCCTCTGACGGTCGGTCGGTTTCGCGCCGAAGATGCCGGTGCGCGTGATGTCGCTCGAGTAACCATGCAGACGACCGCCGCCATCGAGGAGCACCGCGTCCCCGGCTTTGAGCGGCTGGGGATTTGTCGTGCCGTGCGGATAGGCGGCGTCCTTGCCGAAGAGAACGAGCGATCCCCCCGCCATTCCAAGCTGCCGATGTGCGGCTATGGAGAGGCCCGCGACCTGATCCTGGGTCATGCCTTCCTTGAGCGAGGCGAAAACCGCGCGATGCGAGGCCACCGTGATTTCACAGGCTCGCCGCATCAGAGCGATTTCGTGGGCGTCTTTGATCATTCGGCACCCGGCGGTGACGGGTGTGCCATTCACAAGCTGCATAGCGGGTGCCGCTTTGCCGATCTCGTCCGCGAACGTGAAAGGCATCATCTCCTCGATGCCGATCTTCCCGGTGGTGACGCCGCGATCCTTGAGGATGGTGGCGACGAGTGCGGACGGTGACTCATGCTCCTCCCAGGCCCGCACGTCCTTGCCGATCTTCACCTGCTCGAGCGCACGGGCTTTTTCAAACGCCGGTGTGACCCATGCGGGGTCGCCTTCGCGGGTGATGATGCAGCCGAAGAAGCGCTCGGAAATCCCCCAGCGCGCGCCGGTGAAGTAATCGAGCGACGTCCCCGATGCGATGATCAGAGCCTGCATGCCGGTCTGGGCCAGGAGATCCTGCGCCTTCGCGACCCGGACCTTGCGCTCCTCGAGCGTGATCGGAGTGACGTCCGAGGTCATCGGCCTGAGGGCGGCGATGGCTTCAGGAAGCGCTTCGGGGCGACCCTGTGCTTCGGCAGGGGGAGCGGCGCCCATGGCGATCGTGGCGCCAAAGGCTGCGGTGCCCGAGGCCTTGAAGAAGTCTCGGCGGTTGTGGGAACGAGCACTCATGGTGGGGCTCCTTGGTTTGGCGCGTTTGCTATTGGGCGAGGAAAGCGGACATGAAGCGGTAGAAGTTCCACGTATCGACCTTCGAGGAGATCTCGAAGGTGGAATGCATGGACAGAAGCGGCACACCCATGTCGATGACCTCCATGTCCCAGTCGGAGAAGAACTGGCCGATGGTTCCGCCTCCGCCAACTCCGACTTTCGGGGTCTGGGTCTGCCACGGGATCGAAGACCGGTCGAGGATGCCGCGGATGCGCGCGATGAACTCGGAGTTTCCATCGAACCCCCGCCCGTATCGCTTGATCGCGGGTCCGAAGCCCATCTTCGCGGCGTTCGTGCTTTCGCTGGTTGAGTTGAAGAGGGGGTTTACTCCGTCGTTGGTGTCGGCGGAAATCACTTCGGAGGCGCGCAAGGCGAGCCGCAGGTCGAGGTCGGTGTACTCCTTGCCCTTCTGTGCGGAGAGCAGGCGTCCGAGAGCGTTGTTGAAGAACTCGGAGCGCGCGCCGGTGTTGTTCACCGAACCCACCTCCTCGTGATTCGTGAGGTAGGCGATGGCAGTGCGCCGCGGCGTGCCCGTAAGATCCATCACCGCGCGGGCCGCGCAGTAGGACGAGAGCCGGTCGTCCTGGCCGTAGCCGCCGGTCAGGCCGCGGTCGAGTCCCACGTCGGAAGGCTTGACCGAGGGGACCAGATGCAGTTCGCCCGAAACGAAATCCTCCTCCTTGATGCCGTACCTTGAGGTCATCTCATTCATCACGGTGGCCACAAGCGACCCGTCGGACGGGATGCTCGCCGCCACCGGATCGAGTTCTTCGGCCTCGAGAACGTTCTGATACGTACGGGTGCGAAGGGGAGTGTCGGAGTGGGGCGCGTTGTCGGGAATCACGAACACCGGATCCGCGTCGTCCATGCCGATCGAGACATCGATCGTCTTTCCGTCGGTCGTGTCGACTCGCCCGATCAGCGCCAGGGGCTCGTTCGCATACTGATACCTCTTGATGCCACCGTACTCGACGGTGTTGAACATGGCGACCGCACCCGCGATGTAGATCGGGCGCGACTTCAAGTCGAGGTGCGACGAGTCGTGATGCGTCGCCACCACGCGCACGCCCGCGGTCATCGGCTCGGATCCCACGACCACGAACGCCACGCCTCGATCCCGGCTGTTCACGATCAGCTTCGCGCCGGCCTTCACCTGGGCCGGAGCCGTGAACTCGACGAAGCCCGCGGCCTTCGCCTGGCGGATGGTTTCACGGTTCGAGAAGTACGCGCTCCGCGCCACCTTGAGGTACGACTTGTAGCCTTCGTTGAACGCGAAGACCTCCTTGCGCTGCTCAGGGGTGACGAGGTCCCAGCCGTTCTTCTTGCCCTCCCAGACGGTTTTGAGGGGCGACGCGGCGGCCGAGGCAGGCTTTGCCTCCTGAGCCTGCGCGGCTGTGCCAGCCAGAGCGGCGGAAACGAGAAAAGAGGTGGTGAGGCGCATGGGGCTCCGGGAGTTTGTGGGGGGCAGGGACATCGGGGGAGGGAGAGTCTATGGCGTGGACGAGCGGGGCTCGCTCAGAACATACGAGCTTGCGGCCTTGTCGAAGCCCGTGACGATGAGGCCCCGGGCGAACGCGGCCCGAAGGTCCTTCTCCACGCGCTGCTGCTCGGCGCGGGCTCGCTCAGGTTCTTGCCGCACGAGTTCGTTCCAGGCGGCCGGGATCGGAATGAGCGTCGTGCTCACAACGCTGGGAAGAACCTCCCCTCGCGCCAGCGCGGTCACGCGAGGCGAGTCGAGGTCCCACGAAGCGAGGAGCCGATCCGTGGGCAGGCCATGATGCAGCGTCGACGTAGTGACGCCGTAGAAGTTCGAGAGGTACTCGGCTACTGTGGCCCCGAGGAGTTCGAGGTTCAGGTGAGCGTTTCCCGCCTGCATCGGATCGAACGTCCAGGTGATCCGCTTGACGCCCTTGCTGCGTGCGTGGTCGCGCTGACCCCACTTCAGGTTCTGGCCCACGCGGGTTCCGCGAAAGCGAGGTCGTACCGCGAGCATGTCCGAGTGCCAGAACGCCTCACCCTCGATGATGGCCGGGAAAGCGTAGGCGAAACCGGCGATCTCGCCGCCGTCTGCTTCTGCGATCAGAACTGACCCGCCGGCGTGTTGGCTGGCCTTCAACTGGATGCGTCCGACGATCTCGGTGTCCTCGATATTCCAGACCTCGCGCTGAATCCGCGTCACTTCGTCGAGATCGCGGTGGGACGTGGCTTCGCGGATCAGCATGGTTCAATAAAGCGACGAAAACGGAACTCTAGCCGGAACCCGGCATCTGGCAAGATGGGCGGTTATGAAGCGCCGCGACTTCCTCAAAATCGCCGGCACCGCGCCGTCGCTCGCGGCGACCGCTACCTCGCAGGCGACGGACCACGAGTTCGACTACATCGTAGTGGGTGCAGGGTCCGCTGGATGCGTTCTCGCGAACCGCCTCTCGGCGGTCGCTTCGTTGCGTGTGCTGTTGCTCGAGGCGGGGGACTCCGGAGAAAGCGATCCGGCGGTGACCACGCCCGGGAAATGGATATCGCTTCTGGGCTCGAAGTACGACTGGGCCTATCGAACCGAGCCCGAACCCGGTTTGCTCGATCGAAGCATCGCGGTGCCGCGGGGCAAGGGACACGGCGGTTCGAGCGCCATCAACGCGATGGCGTTCATTCGTGGTCACCGGCTCAGTTTCGACCGATGGCGTGAGCTCGGCAACGAAGGCTGGGGCTACGACGATTTGCTCCCTTCCTTCAAGAAGTCCACCGGGCCTCTCGCGGTCTCGCACTGCCAGGATCCTCATGATGGACATCGCGCTTTCCTTGCCGCCGCGGTGGAGAACGGTTTCAGGGCCGACCCGCGGTTTGATTTCAATGGACCAGATCACGAGAACGTGGCCGGTTTCTATCAAAAGAACATTCTCGATGGCCGCAGACACAGCGCGGCCGCGGCCTTCCTCGTCCCGGCGTTAACGAGGCCGAACCTCGAAGTTCGTTCGAACGCACGGGCGACGCGTCTTGTATTCGCAGGGCAACGAGTTGCGGGCGTTGAGTATCTGCGGAACGGCCGGCTCGAGACGGCACGCGCGTCGCGTGAAGTGATCTTGAGTGCGGGAGTGGTGGAATCGCCGAAGCTGCTGATGTTGTCCGGCATCGGCCCGGCCGATCACCTGCGCTCTCACGGCCTCACACCGCTCGTCGATCTTCAAGGCGTCGGCGAGAACCTTCACGACCATCTCAGAGTGGGGGTCCGTTATCGGGGGAAGACGGAGCTGCCGGGATCGACGGTCACCGCGGGCCTTTTCACCTGGTCGGCGCCCAGTGCGGGGACCTCTCGCGCCCCCGATCTTCAGTTCTACGTCGGCCGCGGCCTCGATCAGCCGGACCGCTTCGTCACGATCACGGTCTCCCACGTGGCCCCGAGGTCGAGAGGGACGCTGCGCCTGCGTTCCAAGGACCCGTTGTCGATGCCGATTATTCGCGCCAACTATCTTCAGCATCGAGACGATGTCACCGCCCTCGTTCGCGGAGTGCAACTCGCGAGAAAACTCGGCGCTTCATCCGCCTACGACGCTCTTCGCGCCGACGAGCTTGAGCCCGGGCCCGGACTGAGGA
>JAYUUU010000194.1:0-12093 GCA_043754395.1 Vicinamibacteria bacterium | reverse complement strand
ATCATCAAGGACACCGACACGCGGGCGCTGTACCTCTTCCCCACCAAGGCCCTGGCTCAGGATCAGCTCGCCGAGCTTTACGCGACTATCGAGGCGCTGGGCGAGGACATCGCCACCTTCACTTACGACGGCGATACGCCGCAGGATGCGCGGAAGGCCATTCGGTCGAAGGCGCACATCGTGGTCACGAACCCCGACATGCTGCACAAGGGGATCCTTCCCCATCACACCAAGTGGGTGAAGCTGTTCGAGAACCTGAAGTACGTGGTGATCGACGAGCTGCACATGAACCGCGGGGTCTACGGGTCGCACGTGGGGAACGTTTTGCGGCGGTTGCGGCGGCTGTGCCGGTTCTATGGGAGCGATCCGCAGTTTCTTTGCTCTTCGGCGACCATCAAGAATCCGGCTGAGCTTGCTACCGCACTCACCGGGAAGCCCGTGGAGTGGATTCAGGAGAGCGGAGCGCCACGCGGCGACCGGTATTTCGCGATCTACAACCCTCCGGTGGTGAATCGGCAGCTTGGGATCCGGAAGTCGGCACTCGGTTCGGCGCGCGACATCTCGGCGAAGTTTCTCGAGAAGGGGCTTCAGACCATCGTCTTCGCGCCCTCGCGTCTGGCCACCGAGGTGCTGGTCACTTATCTCAAGGACATGTTCGAGAACCGGCCCGGGTCGGAAGGCGTGATCCGCGGGTATCGCGGGGGGTACCTGCCGCTGAAGCGTCGCGAGATCGAGCGCGGCTTGCGCGACGGCTCGGTGCTTGGCGTGGTTTCGACCAACGCTCTGGAGCTGGGCATCGACATCGGGGCACTCGATGTCTCGGTGATGCTGTCGTATCCCGGCACCGTTGCGTCCACCTGGCAGCAGGCGGGGCGGTCGGGCCGGCGCGGGTCGACTTCGGCCGCGGTGCTGGTTTTGAACTCGACGCCGCTCAATCAGTTCATCGGGCGCAACCCCGAATACTTCTTCGGCGCCTCAGCCGAGGAAGGGCGGATCAATCCCGACAACCTGCATATCCTGATTTCGCACATCAAGTGCGCGGCGTTCGAGCTGCCCATCGAGTCGGATGAGACCTTCGGGTCGGAGAATCTGGTGGAGATCCTTGGGTTCTTGGAGACTCAAGGGTTTGTTCACAAGTCCGGGGACTCTTGGCACTGGACGCACGAGAGCTATCCCGCCGACACCGTCTCGCTGCGCAGTGTTTCGTCCGACAACTTCGTGATTCAAGACATCACTCGCGAGCCGAAGATCGTGGCGGAGGTGGACTTCGATTCGGCGCCCATGATGGTGCATGAGAAGGCGGTCTACATGCTCGAGGGCAAGACGTACCTCGTACACAAGTACGACCACAAGGAGCGGCGCGCGCATATCCGCGAGGCGGATGTCGACTACTACACCGACGCGATCACGTACACGAAGGTGCGGATTCTCGATTCGTTCCTCGAGGAGCCGCGCGGGCAGGTGGTGCGCTCGCACGGCGAGGTGCATGTCTCGCAGCAGGTGGTGGGGTTCAAGAAGATCAAGTTCTATACGAATGAGAACGTGGGGTCGGGTGAGCTTCAGATGCCTCAGAAGGAGATGCACACCACCTCGTACTGGCTCACGATTCCTCGGGAGGTGATTGCCGCGCTTCCGTTCACCGGAGAGGAGAAGCGGGATGGTGTGATTGCTTTGTCGCATACCCTGGGGCAGCTGGCTTCGTTGTTCTTGATGTGTGATCGGCGGGATCTTGGGGTGGCGGTTGGGGATAACGGGCAGGGTGAGGCGAAGGTGGAGCGTGGGATGGGGCTGGTGCCGGTTTGGCCGGATCGTAGAAAGCAGTTTGGTAAGGCGGGCGGGGAGTTTGCTTCGTCGGACGCTTCTCGACGGCCTCCTCGCAATGACGGGCAGCCCCTCGATGGCCCGTCAGCTTCTGCCGATGCCACCGACGAGCTCCTCGCAATGACGGGAGGGGCCGTCGGCGAGCCCTACGAGCCGAACATCTTTGTGTACGACAACTACCCGGGCGGGATTGGGCTCTCCGAGCCTTTGTTCCGATTGCATGACCGACTGATTGCCGAGAGCCTTACGCTGATCGAGGACTGTCCTTGCTTTGATGGGTGTCCGTCGTGCGTGGGGCCTGCGGGAGAAGTTGGGTCGAAGGGCAAGGAAGTGGCGCTGCACCTGCTGCGCACGGCGATGCTGGGATGAGGGGGGCATTGGGTGTTCGCGTGAGGGGCTTCGCGGGGTTTCGCGGAGGGAAACGGATCTTCGCGCTAGGCCCCCGGTCTTCGCACGTCAAACGGAGTTGCTCCGCCGGGGGTGACGAGAGGTCAAACGGCTTTGTTGGGTCTTCGGGTGCGGGAAACTCGGCCGTTGGACTGGCGCGGGGGCGATGATGGAGCGGGTGCGGGCAACGATGTGGGTTGCTGGCGTCGGGACGTGGGGCGTGGCCCGAGGCCAGGCTTGCGCGCCGAGTCACCGGACTCCGTCCCCACCTTTCGCGGCCCCCGAGGCGAGTAAGGAACCACACGATTCCATCGAACGCGTTCCAGTGGTGACGCACGAGCCGTTCCCGGCGCGGCAAGCCCACTCGTTGCCTGGGCCCGCGGGCCCCAACTACCAGGCTGGGAGGCGCAGCTAGTGGCGAGGTCCCTTCAAGATCGACTGCGCGAGGTGCAGGAGCGGGGGCGTGTCGACCTCGCGCCGAAGCGCGAGATTGCTTCGTCACCTTCGCCCGATGAGTTCCTCGCAATGACGAGCCCTGAATCGGCTTTGTCGCTGAAGGCGCGCCTTCAGGCGCTCATCGATCAGCAGGTTCGTAGTCGGAAGAATGGCGGGATGGAGGTCGAGCCGCCTGCGTTCTATGAGCTTGAAAGTTCGGATCCCGGGCTCGCGTTCGGAAACGGGACGGGCGGGGGGCAGCAAGCAGTACGGGTCGCGGACGTGTACGACCTTCAAGGGCCCCCCGAAGATCTTGCGAAGCTCATCGGGGGCGAGGTCGTCTCATCGATCCACGGCGAGTTCCTGATGCGCGATGCCTCCTTCCGGCTCGATGCGCGTGTCGGACGCACGTCGCTCGAGAAACTTGTGAATGCCCTGCCCGACGCCGCGCGCATCCTCACAGCTTCAGTCGATCTCAACGACTTTGATCCACGGACCGCTGCGTTCATCGACACCGAAACCACCGGACTCTCCGGCGGTGCCGGCACCGCGGCGTTTCTGGTGGCGATTGGCTTCATCGAAGGCGATGCCTTCATCGTTCGGCAATACTTCATGCGCGACTTCCATGAAGAACGCGCCCTGATCCGCGCGGTGGAACGCGACCTCGAACGCTTCGACACCATCGTCTCGTTCAACGGCAAACAGTTCGACGTCCCACTTCTTGAAAGCCGCTTCCGACTGCAACGGCGCGTGTTCCGTCAGACCTCGCGTCACCTCGACATGCTCCATCCCGGCCGGCGGCTTTGGAAGGCGCGCCTCGAGTCGTGCTCGCTTCAGTCGCTCGAACGCGGCGTTATGGGATTCCACCGCGAGGACGACATCCCCGGCGCCTTTATCCCCGAGCGTTACTTCGAGTACCTACGCCGCAAGGACGGCCGGCTCATGGTGCAGGTCCTCGAGCACAATCTTCAGGACATCGTCTCCCTCGCGGCACTCACCGGCGAGGCGCTCGCGATGGTGTCCGAGCCCGGCGCCCTGCCCGAGGATGCCTTCGACGTTTTGTCATTGGGCCGCGTTCTGGAACGGGCTGAACTCGATGAGCGGTCTGAGGAGGTCTACCGCGCCCTCGCGGAGAGCGGCGTCGGTCGCGCGCGTGTCGACGCTACGGTTCGGCTCGCGTATCGCTCGAAGGCCCGGAAGGAACACGACGAAGCTGAGCGGTTGTGGCGCATCGCGGTTGGTCTCGCGAGTGCTGTCGCGCATCGCGAACTCGCGATGCTGCTCGAGCACACCCGGAAGGACAGAGTTGGGGCCCTTCGCATCGTTGATGACGGGCTGGACCTTGTCGTTGGGCGATCGGACTTCGCGACCCTAGAGGATGATCTGCTTAAACGGCGGGCTCGGTTGTCGCGGGTGAAAGGGAAGTAATAGTTGGGGGGCGGGGTTGCTTCGTCGCCTTCCTTAGGTGAGCTTCCTCGCAATGACGTAAGGTCGTGCGGGGCTTGGTAGTTGGGGGGATTCGGTCTCGGAATGACGAAAGGTAGAAGCGGCTTGGTGGTGTTAGCGGCCGTGCTTCTTCAGCAGCTCTTTGAGCTTTTCGATGTCTAAGGCCTGGACCGTGCGGCCGTTGGCGGTCATTGTCTCGGCCTTGAGGAGTGAATTGAGCACGGCCTCTTCTGTGGCCTCGAGTGCCGCCTCGAATAGCGGCGAGAGGGCCTCGGTTGGCAGGGTCGGTCGTGGTGTGATCGCCGTCGAGCCGTGCGCCACACGAAGTTCGGTCGCGGTCGAGAACGAGATCGAAAAGTCGCCGCTACCGTTCGAGTACGACGACCCGGTCCGCGCCAGGCCAAACAACGCCCGCGCCGCGAGTCGGTTCAAGTCCTTCGCCGAAAGCGGTGCATCGGTCGCCACGACGATCATGCAGGATCCGTCCGCGCTCTCCGTTCGCCGCGCCAGCTCCTTCCCCACCGGCACACCATCCATCGACAACACGCCACCGAAGTTCGACTGAACGAGAACCCCGACGACGTACGCCTTCCCGCTTATCGGCGCCACGCGCGAGGAAGTCCCGATCCCGCCCTTGAATCCAAACGCGATCGTCCCGGTCCCGGCCCCGACCCCGCCTTCCGTTACAGGCCCCCCTCGCGCATCCTTCAGCGCCGCGAGCACATGCTCCTTCTTCACGGGCTGCGAGCGAATGTCATTCAAACCGCCATCGTTGGTCTCACCGACAAGCGCATTCACCGAACGCACGTTCTCGTTCCCCGGTTGAGCCAGTGTCCAGCCGACGACGGCATCCATGACCGTGCCCACCGCGAGTGTGTTCGAGAGGACGATCGGCGTTTCGATCGTCCCAAGTTCCTCGACCTGGGTGGAGCCAGCGAGCTTCCCGAAGGCGTTCCCGATGAAGACGGCGCCCGGGACCTTGTCTTGAAACAGGTTGCCCGCATGGGGGAGGATCGCGGTGACGCCCGTGCGCACGCGGTCGCCTTCGTTCAGGGTGACCTGGCCCACCCGGACGCCTGCGACGTCGGTGATTGCGTTGAGGGGGCCGGGCGTGAGGACGCCGGGAGTGATGCCCAGGTCTCGGGCTCGGGGGCGCTCTGCGGCGAGGACGGTAATCGAGAAATAGTTGGGAAGGTGAGGTTGCTTCGTCGCTCGCGAACGGATGGCTCCTCGCAATGACGTAAGGTCGTGCGGGGCTTGGCCGTGGGGGGACTGGGGCCTCGCAGTGACGCTGGGCAAAAGCGGTTCGGTTGTGGCGGGGCCGGGTCCTCGCAATGACGCTAGGCCAATCAGCATCATCGTGAAAGCGCGAACGGCGCGGACGCTAACCGATGACAACACCGCGGCACTCTCCAAAACCAATGCGGGTGAAGCCCTCACGCTTGCACGAGGCGGTGAAGATCACCTCATCGCCATCCTCGAGAAAAGCGCGCGTCTCGCCGCCCGGCAGTTCGATTCGGTCCTTGCCGCGCGTCGTGAGTTCGAGAAGGCACCCGCGCGAGGCCTTCTCTTTCCCACTGACCGTGCCGGTTCCGAGAAGGTCGCCCGGGTTGAGATTGCAGCCGCCGCTGGTGTGATGCGCGATCATCTGCGCGGGCGTCCAGTAAAGGGATGCCGCGTTCGACCGCGACAGTAGAACCGGGGCCTGGCCGTGCGACCTCATCGCGCGGGTGGACAACGACGCCTCGAGCGACACATCGAAAGCACCAAGGGCCTGATCCTGCGCGCTCTTCAGATGAGGCAACGGCGCCGGATCGCCCTCGGGCCGGTGGAACGCCGCGGCGCGGAAAGGCGCAAGAGCCTCAGCGGTAACCACCCAGGGACTGATCGAAGTCGCGAAGTTCTTCGCGAGGAAGGGCCCGAGCGGCTGGTACTCCCATTTCTGGATGTCGCGCGCCGACCAGTCATTCAGCAGGCACAGGCCGAAGATCTTCGTACCCGCTCCGGTAATCGTCACCGGCGAGCCGAGGTCGTTGCCTTCGGCGATGAAGATGCCCATCTCGAGTTCGTAGTCCAGCAACTTGGTCGGCTCGAAATGGGGCGTCTGGCCCGCGGCGGTGGGATCGATCTGTCCGCTCGGCCGCTTCACCGGAGTTCCGCTCACCACGATCGACGATGACCGGCCGTGATAGCCAATCGGAACCCACTTGTAGTTGGGGAGCAGCGGATTGTCGGGCCGCATCATTGAGCCGACGTTCGTCGCGTGATCGATCGATGCGTAAAAATCAGTGTAGTCCGTGATCCGCGCGGGCAGCGCCATTCGCACATCGCTTTGAGCGAGGAGCACGTCCGCAGCGTGCGGCTTCGCGGTCACCTGCGCGCCCTCCGCGCGAAGCAAGTGCGAAAGACGATGCCGGAGCGCGCGACGCTCGACATCCGGGCAGGCCATCAGGCCGTTGAGAGTTTCGTCGCCGCACGCCGCGAGAACACGCGTGGGCATGCCGGTAAGCAGGCTCCGGTCGAGGCACGCGCGAAGATCCAGGACAGAATCGCCAATCGCCACGCCGATACGATTCGTTCCGCTGCCGCTTGTTCGAAAAACGCCGAAGGGCAGATTCTGGATCGGGAAGTCGGTCCCCGCGCGGTGGGCGCCCTCGACCCATGACTTCAGGCCCGGCGCATGCGTCTCGTCGATCGGTGTTGTCTTCATGTTGGCCGCGTCAGTCTATGCGCGGCCAGGGTGAGCGCGCGATGCGATCAGCGCCAGGTGTAGACCGCTCGGAACGACTCTTCCTTATTCGTCTTGGTGACCACCTCGAGCGACCACGATGACCTGGCACTCCAGGTGCCCGACTTCTCGAGAATCACCGAGTCGGACTGAGGAGCGAGGTCGCCCCTGGGCGTGGTGCCGCTCCCCGCGGTTTTGGCGCCGTCCGCGGTTTCGTTCACCGTGACGTTGTCGAGTTTGAAGGGCTTCGTGCCGACGTTGAGGATGGAACAGCGGATTGCGTACTGCATGCCCGGCTCCACCGACGTGGGCGTAGTGGTGCAGCGGATCTGCGCCGAGAAGTCGGTCTTTACGACACCGCCGCCGCCGAGGTCGAAACCGCTCGGGCCTTTGGCGGTCTTGCCGCCGATGATGGAGGTAGCGCCGGTGTTGAACCTCCGACCCATCAACACGACGCGCGCATCGACCTCCGCTTTACGAGCCGTGGCCTCGCTGTTTCCAGGCTCCGCACGAAGGGCCTCACCGATGAGCTGCTGCGCCTTCGGAAGGTCGCGGGCGGCCATAGCCGCGCGGGCCTCCTCGAGGAGGCGGGGCACCGGTGAAACGGGAGCGGCGGCGACAGGGGGCGCCGGAGCCGCCGCGCTTGCCGCGCGGACGGGCGCTTGAGCAGGCGTGGCACGAGGCGTCGGGGTCGCGCGCGGAGCGGGTGTGGCGGCGGCGCGAGGCGTCGGGCCGGCGGGCGCTGCGACCGGAGGCGGTTGCGGAGTTGGCACAGGCGGCGGCTCCACCGTCGGCTCGGCGGCGGCTACCGCCGTAGGCAGAGGCACAGCCTCGGGCGTGCTTGGCGGAGGTGTGGCGACAACCACGGGCCGGGGCGTCGGCGGAGGAGGAGCGGGGGCTGGACCCGGGCGCAGGAAAAAGAACGCGACTGCGGCAAGGACCGCGAACACTCCGAGGCCCCCGACGATCATGGGCACGCTCGAGGTCGTGCGCGCGGGAGGAGGCGGAGGAGGCGTGCGAAGAGCTGCGTCCTGCTGAGTCGTTCGGATCTTCGACGTCGAAGGCGTGGCCGGACGCTTGGGTGATGTGGTCGCGGTCGACGGCCGCGTCGCGGCGGGGGCCGGAGCTTTGGGCCGGGGAGGAGTTGTGGCAGCGGCCGGTGCCGGAGCCGTTGCTGCGGGCATCACCGCGGTTGCATCCGCGTCGGCCGCGGGTTTTTGGGGGGACTCCCATGCGCTCGCGTAATCGGCCGCCGGGGCCGGCTCGGGCGTCGACGATGGCGTGAGCCAGGGAGCTGGAGGCACCGCGGCGGTTGGAGGCGCGAAGCCTGCGAGAGGGGGTTCGGGCGCTGCCGGCTCGAATGCGTCGGGGTCGAACTCAGCCTGCGACTCTGGCTCTGGAGCGGGCAGTGGCGCGAAGGCGGCGGGTGCCTCGAAAGGGACGAGTTCGCTGACGGAGGCCGCCGCGGCCTCTTCGACCGCGGGCTCGGGCGCCATCTCCATAAGCTCGGCAGATTCGACAGGCTCAGGGGCGGAGATTGCTTCGGGCCCCGAGGGCCGGCTGGCGCGCTCGCCCCCGTCTAAAGAGCTTCCTCGCAATGACGGCGAGGGGTCGGGTTCGGGGCCGGGTTCGGGCGCGGCGCCGGGCTCGGGGAAACCCATCGCGGGCTCTTCGAGGACTACTTCTTCGCTCGGCAACGACGGCGGAGGCAGTTCCTCCGACATCATCTCTTCAATAACTTCTTCCGACCCGGCCGGGGCCGCGGCGACGAGGGCGGCCAGATCGGAACTGTCCGCAGCGGGCTCCCCATCGCCCAAGGTGAACTGGAGCATGATCGAGTCGGCGCCGGCCGGTTCGCCAATCCACACGAAGTCGCCGGATCTGAGGAGCGAATCCCCCATCACCACGTCATCGTTGACACCCACGATGCCGTCGATCCTGGCGATCGTGGCTCCCGTGAGATCGATGAGAATTTTGGCGTGGTATCCCGCGACTCCGGGCGCGTCAAGGCGGACTTCGCAGTCGGGCGCGCTGCCTATCGTGGCTGAGCTTCCGTAAAACTCTAGACGCTGACCCGCGAGGGGCCCACTCAGAGGCTGGAGGATGGACGGTCGCGCCATGCGGGGACGATACCGTAAACCAGTCACCCCGTGGCGAATAAGAGGGGCTCACTCCGGTCAGGACGCTGGGGATAATCTCGCTCTTACCATGCCGACCCGCGCCTCTCTCAACGAAGCCCAGCAGCTGCTGGCACCCGCCCCCGCCGACTCCCGGTTTGAGCTGGTCGCCGACTTCACGCCCCAGGGCGATCAGCCAAACGCCATCGCGCAGCTCACCTCCGGCCTGATGAACGAGGAGAAAGACCAGGTCCTGCTCGGCGTCACGGGCAGCGGCAAGACATTCACCATCGCCTCCGTCCTCGCCAACGTGAACCGGCCCGCGCTGGTCCTCGCCCACAACAAAACCCTGGCCGCCCAGCTTTACCAGGAGTTCAAGAGCTTCTTCCCCAACAACGCGGTGGAGTACTTCGTTTCGTACTACGACTACTACCAGCCCGAGGCCTACGTCCCTCAGTCCGACACCTACATCGACAAGGAAGCCACGATCAACGAAGAGATCGAGAAGATGCGGCTTTCCGCCACACGCAGCCTCTTCGAACGGCGCGACGTGATCATCGTGGCCTCCGTGTCGTGCATCTACGGCCTCGGTTCGCCCGAGGCCTACTACGGCATGCTCCTGTTCCTGCGCCAGGGCGACACCCTCGACCGCGGAACCATGCTTCACAAGCTCGTGGAGGCGCGTTACGACCGGAACGACTTCGAACCGGCGCGAGGCACCTTCAGGGTGCGGGGAGACGTGATTGAGATCATGCCCGCCTATGACGACTATGGCGTGCGCGTCGAACTCTTCGGCGACGTCATCGAGACGATCACGGAATTCGATCCACTGACCGGCAAGACGCGCCAGAAGCTCGCGCAGATCGCGATTTATCCCTCATCGCACTACGTGACACCGCGGCCCCGCCTGGAGCTTGCGATCAAGAAGATCGAAGCCGAACTCGCCGAGCATGCGCCGACCCTCGATGCGCAGGGCAAGTTCCTCGAAGCGCAGCGCGTGCGTCAGCGCACCGGCTTCGACCTCGAGATGCTTCGCGCCACCGGAAGCTGTCACGGGATCGAGAACTATTCGCGCCATCTTTCCGGCCGGGCGCCTGGAGAGCCGCCCCCAACCCTCATCGACTACTTCCCGAAGGACACGGTCTTCGTGATCGACGAATCGCACCAGAGCGTGCCGCAGGTGCGGGGGATGTTCGCGGGCGACCGCCAGCGCAAGACGACACTCGTCGAATACGGCTTCCGCATGCCCTCGGCTCTCGACAACCGACCGCTCAACTTCGAGGAGTACGAGGCGCGGATCGGTCAGACGATCTACGTCTCAGCCACCCCAGGGCCCTACGAGATGACGCGCACCAAGGGCGTCTTCGTCGAGCAGGTCATCCGCCCCACCGGCCTCGTCGACCCCGCGGTGGAGATCCGTCCCGTGAAAGGCCAGGTCGACGATCTGCTCGCGGAGATTCGAGCGAGGGTCGCGGTTCATCAGCGTGTTCTCGTGACGACTTTGACCAAACGCATGGCCGAGGACCTGACCGAGTACTACTCCGAACTCGGCGTGAAGGTGCGGTATCTCCACTCCGATATCGACGCGATCGAGAGAGTGGAGATTCTCCGCAACCTCAGACTCGGGGAGTTCGACGTGCTCGTGGGCATCAACCTTCTGCGCGAGGGCCTCGACCTTCCCGAGGTCTCCCTGGTCGCGATCCTCGACGCCGACAAGGAAGGGTTTTTACGCTCGGCCGGATCTTTGATCCAGACCATCGGACGCGCGGCGCGCCACGTCGACGGCAAGGCCATCCTCTACGCCGACAAGATGACCGACTCGATGAAGGCGGCGCTTGGGGAAACCGATCGGCGTCGCACCCGACAGGAAGCCCACAACAAGGAGCACAACATCACGCCCGAGACTGTGCGCAAGACCCTGGGCCAGCTCCTGAGCGTCAACGATGAGGCGCTGCGCAAGGCGGAGGAACGCGAGGCCCTCAAGGGCCAGATCGATACGAAGAGCTATCGAACGCCCGAGCAGATCGAGCGCGGCATCAAAGACCTCGACCGGCTGATGCGTGAGGCCGCGCGCGGACTGGATTTCGAGGAAGCCGCGAAGTTCCGCGACAAGATCCGGGAGCTGAAAGCTCAACTCGCGCGGAAGGCCTGAGAGAAGGAGAGCCCTCGCGCACGGCGGGGCTCTCTCGACTCTTCCCGGGGCTTGGACCTACGCGGCGCCTACAGCCTCCACGCGCGAAGTCTTTCGACGGCCCGTCCGGCGCGGCGCCCCGACGCGCGTCACCGCGTCGGTGAAGATCCGGTCAAGAAGGCGCGGCATGGTCTCGCCGGACAGACGAAGGATCCAGCTCACCGATGTTTCGCCATCGGTGGACAGGCCACAGTTGCAATTCGCCTCGAGCACCAGGAACTCCCCCGTGCGTTCGTCACGCCGGATATCGACGCGGCCATAGCCAACGCCGTCGAGGGCGCTGTAGGCGCTGCGCGCCAGAGCGGAGAGGGCCTCGGCCCACTCCGCGGGAGCGCTTTCGTAGTGGGCAATCGGCGCGCGATCCGGCAGGGCGCCTTCCGTTTCGTACTTCTCCCAGTAGCGGTCGTACGAGAGAAGCCGCTCGTGCGTTGGCAGAGCCTTATGGAACACCCGCTCGACCGGGGGATAGACGAAGACTCCCCTTGTCGCCGAGGGGTCGGACGCGCACAGGACCGTGAACTCGCGGCCGGGAATGAATCTCTCGGCGAAAACACCCTCGTAGTAGTTCTCGGTTTCGCGTTCGCCCGCCAGAGATACGCCCGCCTGGGCGATGCAGGCCTCTTCGTCGTGCACGACCGATTTGATGGAGATGCCGAAGCTCGCCGCCGAAACATCCGGCTTGATGATGAGCGGATAGCCGAGAAGCTCTCCCGCTCGGGCGCCATCCGCGCGCGGGTCTTTGATCGCCACAAAGGGCGATGTCGAAACGCCTCGCTTGAGCAGGCGGTTCTTCATCAATGTCTTGGGCGTCGTCAATTCGTAAAAGGCAGTGTCCGCTCCACTGTAGGGAACGCCGCTCGCTTCGAGCGCGCGCACCGTCTTGATCCCCGGGTAGCCATCGACCTCGATGCCGTCGCAGAGGTTGAACACAACCACAGGCCGGCGCGCCGCCTCATCCACGACACGCG
>JAYUUU010000193.1:0-3297 GCA_043754395.1 Vicinamibacteria bacterium | reverse complement strand
CTCGCGCGAAAGATCACGCACAAGAACGTCCTTCGCACCCACGACTTCGGAGAGTCAAACGGCACGCCTTACATTTCGATGGAATACCTCGAAGGCGTGACTTTGAAGGATCTCCAGAAGCGTAAGGGGGCTTTGCCCCTGGCCGTCGGCCTCCAGATCGCCAAGCAGATGTGCCACGGCCTCGCTGCCGCTCACGCCCAGGGTGTGGTGCACCGGGACATCAAGCCGCAGAACATGCTCATCATTCCGGAGACCGGCGATCTCAAGATCATGGACTTCGGTATCGCGACCGTCTCGAATGTGAAGGACGAGAGCAAACCCGCAGACTCCGCGATCACCGGAGCGGGGGTTGTGCTCGGAACGCCCGACTATCTCCCGCCCGAACTCGGTCACGGCCAGCAGGCCGACTTCCGCTCGGACATCTACTGCATGGGCGTCGTTTTGTTCGAACTCTTCTGCGGGCGCCTCCCGTTCCCCGGAGAATCACCGATCCAGATCGTCGTGCATCACATGCAGACGCCTCCGCCCAAGCCCCGCTCGATCAAGCCCAATCTTCCCGTGGAGCTTGAAGCGGTCATCCTCAAGTGCCTCGAGAAGGAACGCGATGCTCGCTACCAGACCGTCGAAGCATTGACGGACGCGCTGAACGCGATCTCAGAGCGCCAGGCGGCCTGAGCCGACGTCTCGGGTCGGCCTCGCTTTTAGCGAGGGCGGGGTATCGCGAGTGAGATTCTGACCGGGCCCTCGGAGCTGTCGATCAAAATTCCGTTCGAGTCCATGGCCGCGATCATTCCGTCCGCCAAGGTATCGCCGAGGCGAAGCGCCACGATTTCGCCAAGGGGCGAGTAGGCGAAAGCCACGAACTCATCGCCCGACCGGCCGATTCCCGCAAGCGTCAGTTCATTCACGGTGAGATCGCGGGCGCGGAAAAGCACGCGTCCAAGGACCGTGGCCGCTATGGGGCCCACCTCTCCCGTGCGTCCGAGAAACCGCAGAACACGCACACTGTCCTCTCGGGTTTCCTCGAGGCGGAGGGCCGCTATGGCCGCCCGTCGGATGTCTTCGATCGACGTGTCGCGCGCGAAGATGCTCAGCCTCGGAAGAGCCGCGGGCCCGAGGGCGGCGTACGTGGGCTCGGCCTCCGCGATCGCCGAGAGAACCTCTTCGCCGCGCAGGCGTTTGGCGCGCATCGCGAAACGCCCGGTCGGAGTCGCTTCACCCGGAACCGCGGCGACGAGGTCTGGGGATTGGGCCAAGCGCAGGAGGTGGACCGATCCCACGAGGTCGGCGCGAACCGGCAGAGTCTTGAGGGCGTCTTCGAGGGAAGGCCCCGCGAAATCAATGTGCACCCTTCCGCGCACGTCCTCGGCGACCACAAACGGCTCGCGGGTGAGAGATTCCATCATGGCCGCGACGTCGACCAGATCGGTGTCCACTGCGCGCAGGGAGACTCCACCCAGGGCCGAGCCTGAAGCTCTCAGGGTGACGCCGGTGATCGTCGCCGGATCCCGGTCGGTCCGGCACAAAGGCTCGGTGGGGCGGAAGGGCTCGTCCACGGGCAGAGGCAACGTGGCTTCCGGGCCCGCTCGGAACGATTCGCCCACGACCTCGAATTGATAGCAGCCCTCCTGCTTCAGCCTCGAGAACTCACGCAGCTGGAAAAAACCTCCCTCGAGCCGGCGCTCGAGCGTGTCGGCCGCACCCATCCCCGCGACCACACCGCGAAGAGTGAAGCGTCCTGCGTCTCCGTCCAGGGACGCGAAGGTGAGCGCGGCGGCCGCGTCGCGAAAGGCCGAGCCGGTCTCGGCGAGGAACATCCGCGGCGAAGCCTGGCGACGCCTCAGATCCTCGAGGATTATGGTCTTGTCGAGCGCCAGCTGCTCGTCCAGCGCGAAGCGGAGGGCCTCCTCGCGGGTGGCGCCGCGTGTGCGTTCACGCGTCCGCTCGGCGCTCAGGCTCGCGAGCGGAACCGCGCGAGCCGCGCGATGATGAAAACGAACGCGCGCTTCGATCGCCACGCCGAACTCGGCAGCTCGGAGCGAGAGGCTCTCGACATCGACAAGACGGGAAGATCCCTGGAGCGCGCGAAAAAAACGGTCCGCGTCCGGGTAAGTGGAGGTCGCGGTGAGGACGCGACGCGACTGCCCGACCGACCCCGACTCGGTGATGGTCGGCGGACCCACCTCGGGGTTCCGCAAGCCCGCTTCGATCGCGATCTGTTTCAAAAGCGCCGCGTCCGCGGTCGGGGTGGGCGCATCTGGAAGAGCGCGGGCGAGCTGGGCCAGGTGGCGGGAAAGAAGTTGTCGCTCCTCTGCGTAGGGTCGTCCGGTTGGAGTCTGGAGGAGGGCTGCGACGAGCAGCAGGGAGAGGGGCGACATGCGTGGGGCGGAACTATAGAAGGAAGCGGCCTGTATTAGCCTCCACCGATCCCACTCAAACTTCGACAAGGAGCCTCCATGACCGCAATCAAAGCCATCGCCCTGAGCCTGCTGGTCGCGACCACCACGTTCGCGTCCACGCCTCGCACCGTGATCAATCCACGGACCGACGCTCTCAACAAGAACGAGCCCCCCTTCTCGGGAGCGGTCAAGGTGGGCGATACCTTGTACCTTTCGGGACAGATCGGTCTTGGGCCCGACCGCAAACCTCCCGCGGATGTGACCGCTGAGGCGAAGCTTGTGATGGACGCGGTGAAGAAGCAGCTCACCGACGCTTCGATGACCATGGACGACCTGGTCAGCGTGCAGATCTACTGTTCCGATGTCCGCCACTACGACGCGTTCAACGCGGTCTACCGGACCTACTTCACGAAGGAGTTCCCGGCGAGGGCGTTCCTCGGTTCGGGCGGCCTCCTTTTCGGAGCCCGGTTCGAGGTGGTGGGCGTCGCGGTGAAGCGCTGATCCCGCCGCTCTTCACCGAAGCGCCAGCCACCGGTTTCATCACGCGCTTCGCTCCAGCACCCACGGGCTTTCTGCATCTGGGGCATGTCGCGAGCGCCATCGCGGTGTGGGGAATCGCCCGCGCTTTCGGTGGGAGAGTTCTGCTCCGCATCGAAGATCACGACCGCACTCGCTCCCGGCCCGAGTACGAGAGCGCGATTCTCGAGGATCTCTCGTGGCTCGGCTTTGTTCCGGACTTTCCGGTTCTGCGCCAGAGTGAGCGTGGTCCAAGGTACGAAGAGAGGCTGGGCGAACTTGCGTCCGCGGGCCTTGTCTATCCGTGCGCCTGCTCGAGGAAGTCGATCGCCGCGGCCCTTGAAGGCTCTGAAGGGGAAGTTCGTTACCCGGGCACGTGTCG
>JAYUUU010000192.1:0-6129 GCA_043754395.1 Vicinamibacteria bacterium | reverse complement strand
GCGAGTTCGGCCTCGAGGCCTCGGGCGCGCGCCTTGGGCACATTGAAGATCACACGCGAAGAACATGAGCCCGCGGTGACCGTCGCCTGGAGATCGGTGATGTCCATGTTGAACGCAGCGATGCTGAACGAGCCGCGGCCGTCCATGACCCGCGACTTGGCCCCGATCTCGTAATTCCAGGCCTTCTCGTCCTTCCACGCGTCGCGACCTCCAAACGTAGCGAGGTCCTCGGCGGTGCAGAGGGGAACATTGAGCTGGTCGTTGATGCCGCCGAGCCGGAAGCCCTGGGACACCTGGGCGTTGACGTTCGTGTTGTCGTTCACCTTGACGGTCGCGATGACGCGGGGGACCACTCCGCTCGCGTCGATGGTGCCCGGCTTGCTCGCGGGGTCGGCGAAGATGCCGTCGAAGACCTGGGTACGCTCCTCGGTGAAGTCGTAGTAGCGCAGGCCGCCGGTGAGCGTGAAGCGGTCGTTCATTCGCAGCGTTCCCTCGCCGAACACCGCGAACTGGGACAAGTCGTAGCTCAGGTCCGAGAAGAAGAGCACGTCGCGGCCGGCGCCGAACGAACCCGCGGTGGGAATGCGCGTCGCGGTCTCAAACCCCGAGACGAGCAGGCTCTGTCCGTATTCGCGCTTGGTGGAGCTGTAGAACCCGCCCGCCACCCATCGAAGTTTCCCCTTCTCGCCGGAGAGGCGAAGCTCCTGGGTGACCGACTTCGCTTTCGTCGCGTCGTCGAGCGGCGCGTTGATCGTGTAGACCGACGCGGGCAGGCCGATGCTGCCGCCGGTGATGGACGCGGTGAGGGCGGTGGCGTCGCGAACGACGAGGACGTCGCGATCCGTGTAGGACGTCACGGATGTGAGCTCGGCTCCCGAGAACGCGTACCGGATATTGAGGTCGGCGAGGAGGAACTTGTCTGTGAACGGCTCATCGATCTGAGTGAATTGTTCGCGCTCGCCCAGGGTTACCGCCGGGCGTGTGGTCGTGTAGGGATTGGCGAGGATGTTGAAGGCGTCGATGCGATTCCAGCCGTCCATCTCGACGTTCTGGTAGACAACGCGGGGCGTGAGCGAAAGCTTGTCGTTCGGTCGGAGCAGGAGCGACACCCGAGCCCCGGCGCGATCGCCGCCGTTCACATCCTCTTTCTTGCTGAGATTCGGCTGCACCGCGTCGATGAAGCCGGGAAGGCGTGTGTAATATGCCGCGATCCGAAGCGCCGCCTTCTCGCCGAGCTTCGCATTACCGCCGAGTTTGGCGTGGCCGCCGAACGCGCCGCCGGTCAGGGAGTTGCCGCCCAGTTCTGCGAACCATTGCGAAACGCCGATCGTGGGCTGATTGCTGATGTAGCGGACCGTGCCCGAGAGCGAACCCGAACCGAAGAGAGTGCCCTGCGGTCCGCGCAGGACCTCGACACGGGCCACATCGAACAGGTCCAGATCGGGCGTGAACAAAGACAAGGAGATGACCGATTCGTCGAGGTAGGCCCCCACCTGCTCCTTGACCCCGGGCTGGTCGCGAACGATCTGGCCCGAAGACACGCCGCGCATCGCTACCTGGCTTTGACCCGGGCCGAGGTTCTGAACGGTGAAGCCGGCCACGTTGGCGGCGATGCCCTCGATGTTTTCGATGCCCCGCGAGCGCATCACATCCTCGGTGGGCGCCGCTATCGAGAAGGGAACATTGCTGAGCGTCTCTTCTCGCTTGGTGGCGGTGACCGTGACCTCTTCTTCTCTCTGCGTCTGCAGCGCGAAGTCCACCGCGGCGGCGGTCCCCTGGGCAACCGCGATGTCGCGCCGGGTCTGCCGCGCGAACCCTTTGAGAGATACCGTAACGGAGTACGAACCAGGCGCGAGAGTGGCCGAATAGGATCCGTCCGCGGCCGTCGTGGCGGTGACCGCGACCGAGGTGGCCTGGTTTGTGATGGTCAGCGTGACTCCGGGAAGCACCCCGCCGTTCACGTCTCGAACCGTGCCGCTCACCTTACTCTCCGCGGTCTGCGAGTACGCCAGCGTCTGACCGAACAGGCTCGCAAGAGCGAGCGAGAGAACGAGAATTCGACGAGCTGAACCTGTCATGACGGGGCCCCCTTGGTAGATGTGGATGAGGGAAGGCGCGACCGCGGCCGAATACCAAAGCGCGCCCACCTGGTAGGCGGATGTTATGTCGGGCCGAACCAGGACTGTCAAGGGCCTATGCCTGGACAGAGAATTTATAGAGCGTCGTGCTTTACAAACACCTCGCCCGGGTCCAGTCGGGTGCTCGGGAACGACGCCCCCGTCCAGCCGCGAGCTGCAGGTCGGTCGTTTGTGATGAGCCAATGACGGTGCAGAAAACCCCAGGGAAACTCGAAGTCACGGGAATGTCACAGGGTCGAGGCATCGTCCGGCGTTAGATTGAAGGACATGGCGCGCGCCCTCGTGGTCGAAGACGATGCCGACATCGCGACGCTCATCACGCATTATCTGGAGCGTGACGGGTGGCGATGCGACGTGGCGCGCGACGGTGTCGAGGCCTTGGCACGGCTGGGCGTCGAGACGTACCGTCTGGTGGTGCTCGACCTGCAGCTTCCGGGCAAAGACGGACTCACGGTTCTGACCCAGATCCGGGCGACGCCGAGACTCAAGAACCTGCCCGTAGTGATCGTCACCGCGCGGGGCGAGGAGACGGACCGGATCGTGGGCCTCGAGGTGGGTGCGGACGATTACATCGTGAAGCCTTTCTCACCCAAAGAGTTCGCGGCCCGAGTGAAAGCGATCCTGCGCAGGATCGATCGGCACGAGAGTGCTGACGCGGACGACACTCTCGTGATCGGGCCGGTCGCGGTGGATCGAGCTCGCCACACCGTGACCGAGGATGGAAAAGCCGTGCACCTCACCGCGAAGGAGTTCGCTCTCCTCGTGGCCCTGGCCGACGCCAAGGGGCGGGTGTTGTCGCGGGACAGGCTCCTGGAGGATTTGTGGGGCTACAGCTACATCGAAGGCATGAGAACCATCGACGTCCATGTCCGGCGGTTGAGGGAAAAGCTCCCAAGCCTCGCGGCGAGGATCGCGTCGGTGAAGCCGATCGGCTATCGCCTCGCCGACCCCGGCGAAACCGAATGAGCCGCGACATCCTATGAACAGCTTCAGGCGAAGGCTGGCCCTCGCCGGCATTCTCACGAGCGCCCTGGCCCTCGCGATCGTCCTTCTGGTTCAGGGCCGGGCGGTGAATCTCGACACGCGAGACGAAACCCGCGAACGCCTGAGGGTGGAGGCGAGGATCCTCGCCGAGGCGCTTTCGGAGCCGTGGAGTCTCCAAGGACCTGGTCCTTGGATCGATGATCTCGTCGACCGCTCGGGCCGCTCCACCGAAACACGGCTCGCGGTCATGACCCTCGATGGCACCGTGGTGGGCGACACCACCGCGTCGGGGGAGGCCCTTAAGGCTATCGAAAATCACGCCTCGCGCCCCGAAGTGCGCGATGCGCTCTCCCTGGGCGAGGGAACGAACGAACGCTTTTCAAACACCGCTCGCGAGCGCCAGATGTATGTGGCGGTTCACGTGCGCCATCAGGGGCGGCTGCTTGGTGTGGCTCGGGCCTCCCTCGCCCTCACTCGAGTGGAGATGCGGAGCTTCGAACTCCAGCGCTCACTCGGGATTGCACTCCTCGCCGTTCTTGGTCTCGCGAGCGGACTCGCGTGGTGGCTCTCAAGGCCCCTGGCAAGACCCTTCTCGCAGATTCTCGAAGGGGCGCAGGCGATGGCCCGCGGCGACCTTGCGAGAAGGATTCACGAGGGCCGGGATGATGAGTTCGGACAGCTGGCCCGGGTGTTGAACCAGGCCGCCTCCGGAATCCAGGAACAGTTCGCGGCCGCGACCCGCGAGCAGGCCCGATTCTCGGCCGTCCTCTCCGCCATGGAAGACGGCCTCCTCGCGGTGGATCATCGCGGGGTCGTGCTGCTCGCGAACGAGGCGCTGCTGCGCTCGCACAATCTCGCCGGATCGACGGGGACTCATTACCTCGAGGCTTTCCGACAGGCCGAAATCGGCGCGCTGATCGACCAGGTCCTGAAGTCCGGGGAGAGACGCACCGCTGAGATCGATCTCGCCGGCACGGGCCGGTCGTTTGTCCTCGTAGGTGTTCCTTTTCCCGCCGCCCCGGGCGACCCGCACGGCGCCGTCATCACCTTCAACGACGTCAGCGAGCGACGTCGAGTGGACCGGATCCGGCGGGACTTCGTGGCGAACGCCTCCCACGAACTTCGCACTCCCCTGACCTCGATCCGTGGTTTCGTCGAAGCGCTGGAGGACGGCGGCGTCGAGGAACCCGAGACCGCGAAGCGTTTCCTCTCCCGCATCCGCGCGAACGCCGACCGGATGGCTTCGCTTGTGGATGATCTGCTGGAGCTCTCAAGCCTCGAATCCGGCGCGCAAAAACCGTCTCTCGAACCGATCGACGCTCAGGCGGTGGCGGACGATGTGGTGGCTTCCTTCGCCAAGATCGCGGCGCGAAAGTCGATCGCCCTCGATGCGGATCACGCCAACTCCCAGGTGGTTCTCGGCGATTCCGATCGGCTCCGTCGCATCCTGGAGCACCTGGTGGACAACGCAATCAAGTACACGCCAAATGGCGGCCGGGTGAGTGTCCGAGTGCGCCCCGACGCCGACGGGGCGACCGTCTCGGTCGAAGACACCGGCCCCGGCATCGCCGCCGAACATCTGCCTCGACTTTTCGAGCGCTTCTACCGGGTGGACACCGCGAGGAGCCGGGAACTTGGAGGGACCGGCCTTGGGCTCTCGATCGTGAGACACCTAGCCGAGAGTATGGGGGCGCTCGTAAGTGTCGCAAGCGCGCCGGGACGCGGCTCGACGTTCGCAGTAAGGATGCCGCCGCGCCCCCTCGCTCCCGCTGAGGGTGTCAAACCCGCCTGAGCATGGTAGTCGGGCGCGGTGTTGATTGCGGCCTGCGCGGCAGTCGCGGCCCTGTCCTGCTGGATGATCGAGCGCCTGACCTCATTAAGAAGAGCCCGTGACCCAAGGTGGCCGGGACCGGCACACTAGAATGCGCGTCGAGACTCCATGAAATCCACGTTCAGCATCGCTTCAAGACGGGTCGGCATCGGCGAGCCCGCGTACGTCATCGCCGAAGCCGGGGTGAACCACGACTGCCGGCTTGACCGGGGCCAGGCCCTCGTCGACACCGCGAAAACCGCGGGTTTCGACGCGATCAAGTTCCAGAGCTACACCGCTTCCAAGATTGCCACCAGGATCGCACCAAGGTACTGGGTCGAGCCTCTGGATCCAAACGGCACGCAGTGGGACACCTTCGCCAAGCTCGACAAACTGAGCGACCACGACTTTAAGACGCTCATCGCGTATGCGCGCAAAGTCGGAATCGTCGCCTTCTCGACGCCCTTCGACGATGAGGCGGTGGACTTCCTCGCGAAGATGGACATGCCCGCCTTCAAGATCGCCTCAGCCGACCTCACCTGCAAACCGCTCCTCGAACGAGTGGCGAAGGTGGGCAAACCGGTGATCCTCTCCACCGGCACATCGACCCTCGCGGAGATCGACGAAGCGCTTGAAACGCTGGCGAAAAGCGGCTGCGAAGAGGCGGCCCTGATGCACTGCACTCTGAAGTACCCCTGCCCGCCCGAAGGCATCAACTTGAAGATGATGACGCACATGATGCAGGCCTTCCCCGGCATTCCGGTTGGCCTCTCCGATCATTCGCTCGGCATCAGCATCCCCCAGGCCGCGGTGGCTCTCGGAGCCTGCATCATCGAGAAGCACTACACCATCGACAAGACGATCCAGGGCTCGCCCGATCACCATCTCTCCGTCGATCCGCCCGAGGCCAGGGCCATGATGGACGGCATCCGGGCGATCGAAAAGGCCTTTGGCAAATCCGTGAAGGGCCTCGAGCCGCTCGAAAAAGACGCCTTCCTCTACGCGCGGCGCAGCGTCACTTCGGCCAAGGCCATCGCGAAGGGTGCGGTGATCACGCGCGACATGCTCACGTACAAGCGGCCGGGAACCGGGATCTCTCCGCGCCTGTTCGACCTCGTGGTCGGGCGGACCGCGCGGCGAGACATCGCGGAGGACACGACACTCACCTGGGAGATGGTTTGAGAGTCACCGTCGTCA
>JAYUUU010000191.1:0-10883 GCA_043754395.1 Vicinamibacteria bacterium | reverse complement strand
CCGAACCACATCCGCAGGACGAAGGCGAAGGTCGCCGCCTTTCAGAGCGGCGACGCACAGCGCCGCATCGCAGGACAAGGAGTCGATCTTGAGCGTGGTTCCAACCCTCAGATACAAAGTATCGGCCACGGCCCAGGTCGAAGGACCAAAGACGAGGAGGAAGGCGAAAAGTCGCGCTTTCATTCCGGTCACTGAACGACCGCGATCGAGATTTCGGTCGAGAGGTCCGCTCCCCCGATCAAGGCCTGCGCCTTGACCTTGATCGTGCCTGCGGTGGTCCGGCGGGTTTGAACCCGGGAGAACGCGTCCCCATTGGTGTCGGTGGTGGCCGTGATCGTATGGACGGTGTCCGTGGCGGGGTTGTCGACCACCGAGAACCGCACGGGGACGCCTGCGACCGGATTCCCACTCGCATCGACGAGCGTCACCTTGAAATCGGCGATAGTTTGACCGGTCTTCAGATCGATCCGCGGATCGACCGTTCCCTGAAAGATCCTTGCCGGTCTGCTCGATCCGATCGCCACCTCCGATGTCCCGGTGGCCGGGCCCGAGAAAACCGTGATCGTGGCCGTGCCCGATCGCGCGTCAGACTCGAAGTTGACCCGAGCGACACCGTCGTTGGTCTTCGCCTGCTCAGGGATCTTCCCGATGCTCGTGAAGAACTGGACCACGGTCCCATCCGGAACCGGTGTGCCGGCGGGCTCGAGGACGAACACCGACACAACCGCGATGTCGCCGTTAGCCGCGATGAACGGCGGATTGACGAAGATCGCAATCGTCGAGCCAATGGGCGCGGTGAGAATCGCCTGCCCGCAGGAAATCGAAACAACGCCCGCTAGCAGGGCCAGAGCCAGGCGGCGCATCATGGCGTCACCGTAACACGGACCGCTCCGGCGAGCGGAACCGAACTCGAAGCGCTCCCAGAGCTGAGAGTGAGGTTCTCCATGAAGATCGTGACCTCCCCCGGACGGGTGGCCCGAAACGCGATGATGACGACGGTACCTGTCCCTCCCGCGAGGGGCGTGGCGCGGCGGAACTGCGCGGAGACGCGAGCGCCTTCAAGCTGCCTCTCGACCAGCACCTGGACGCCATCTACCGAGAGAAGCTGGCCGGCCGAGATCTCCACGAACTCAATCGTTGTCGAGTCCGCCCTCACCGCCGCGGAAACATCCTTGAGCGAGCGGACGTTGAAGAGGTTCACCGCCACGCGCTGAACCTCCCCAACCTTCATCTCCACCTCACTTCGGTCCCACGCGGACCTTGAGGCGAGAGGCGCCGCCGCACTCGCTTCCGGGGTTCCGGGCACGGCAGGGGTCGGGCTCGCGACCGGGGACGGCGGCGTAGGCATGGCGGTGGGCGCGGATGTTGCCCCTGAGGTCGTCGATTGAGGCGTGGTTAGTGGAATGGGCGCGGCGCCTTGCGCCTCCGCCACCTCGGGGCCGAAGAGAGGACGCACACCGGGGATCCGGAGGTTGTTGCGCAGACCGAGGTAGAGCGGCTCGACATCCTCGGGCAGAATGTTTGGGGCGCGCAGGATGTGAGGGGTCAGGGAAATCAGGATCTCGATCTCCTCGTCGCGTCGGCTTTGCCCTCCGAGGATGCGGTTCAAAATCGGAATCGACTCGAGGCCCAAAGCCCCCTTGAGCGTGCGGGCGTCCCTTCCCTGCAGCAGTCCGCCGATCACTGCGGTCACACCATCGGAAAGACGCAACGTGTTTTCGAGCTTCCGAGTCAGGAATTGGGGATAGTTGACGGCGTTAGCTCCCGTGCCGAAGACCTTGTCTTCGCCGATCAGAGAGAACTCGGCCTTGAACTCCATGGTGATCTCGTCACTCGCGGTCACCTTGGCCTTGTCGATCTCGAGGTTCACGCCCACGGTCTTGTAGGTGGCGCTTGTGGTTCCGCCGAAGCCGCCCGTTGTGCCCGGCGTGCCCGTCCCGCCACCAAACCCTGGGTAGAACTGCGGAATGGGCACATCCGTGCCCACGTTGAACGTGGCTTTCTTGCCTTCGAAAGCCCGGACCTTCGGCGACGAGAGGATCTTCACGATGGACTCGTCGTGGAGAAATTTCGAGAAGAGCGCCGAGGGGATCTGAACCACCCAATCGGACATGTTGAGCGACGAGAGCAGGTGGGCTCGGAGGTTCGTGAGGCCACCCGACACCTCGCCTTCGACGCCGGTCGGCTGCAACTCGACTCCTGCCTGGTAGTTCGAAAGCTGAAGGCCGTACTCCTTGGCCTTGGTGCGATTGATCTCGAGGATCTCCACTTCGACGAGGATCTCGCCTTTAGGTTTGTCGTTCGAGCGGATGAAGCGGTCGGCCAGCGCCATTTCGTCCGGTGTCGCGATCACGGTGAGAGAGTTCGTGGTGTCGTTCTTCGACACGCGCGTCTGAGCGCCGAGTGCGGTGCGCAAGGCGGCTTCGAGGTCCTTGACCTCGACGTTCTCGAGATAGAACGTGCGCATCACCTGGTCGTCCCAACGTTGCCGGGTTTGAGCGTTCGTGTCGTCGAAGATCAGGATTGTGTTCTGGTCGAGGACGCGGTAGCCCTTCCTGTTCACAAGACCAATCTGGTCGAGCGCCTCCTGGAAAGTGACGCCGCTCAGGTTCGCGGTGATCGTTTTGTCCTTGTTCGGCATGTCAGGGTCGAGGACCACGTTGACGCCGGCGATGGCGCCAAGCGTGCGGTACACCTTTTCAATCGACTCCGTGAGCCGCAGCGTGATGGGAACGGGGGACCGCGGCGAGAGGAACGGAACCGGCAGGCTCGCGTCCTGGGGCCGGCGCTCCTTCAATTCCTTAGCCTGGCGCTTCTCCGCCTCGATCTTCGCGATCCGGTCCTTGAGCACCGCCAAATCGTCGGTGGCCGCTTTGTTCGAAGGGTCGTAACCCGCGGCGATTCCGTATTCCTCCATCGCCTTTTCGAGGCTGCCGGTCTGAACGTGCTTGCGGGCCTTGTCGGTGTGCATGCGGCTCGCCTGGATCTTCGCGTTCTCGAGCGCGATCTTGTACTTGATGTTCCTGGGCGAGGCCTCGAGGGCCTTCGTGTACCGGGCCACGGCCAGATCCCAGTCGCCGCGCTCCGAATGTTTTTGCCCCCCGCGGTAGGCGCGGCTCGCGCCGCAGCCAAAGGACAAAGCGGCCACGATCAGGGCGACGACCATGGGCGACGCGCCGCGGCGCTTCGTGAACGTTTGGGACAATCTGATCTTCAACTTTCTCGTTAGTTCGTCTTGAGCGGCAGGCGGCGGGTCCGACCCGACCCCAGTTCCTCGATTTCCGCCGACTCCGTGCCTATGCGAACCACGCGGAAAGCGTTGGCGAGCACCTGACCCGGCTGACCGACAAGAAGGATGTCTCCATCTTTGACGAAGGATCCAATCTTCCGGCCTGCCCCATTATCGACGATCCCGATGAGGGAAATGTTAAGAGTCGGCCAGGGCGTGGGGGTGGGCGGTTGTTCGGGGGTGGGGAGAGGTGTGGGGAGGGGTTCAAGTCGAATCACGGGTCTGGGCACGGGCATGAAATCGGCCCGCGAATCGCGGCCGTATTTGAAGACGTCGCGCGAGGGTGCTGGGTTCGTGGCGTCCTTCAGCCGCAGTCGATCGAGGGCGATAGCCGGCACCTCAGACCCCACCTCCAGGCGCAGCGCCGCCTTCTCGGCAGCATCCTCGGTGGACCCGAAATAGCTCCAGCCGAGGAACAGAAGGGATCCGACGAGCAAGGCCGCACCCACCTCACGACGCCCCATCACCATTCGTTGTAGGGGATTCCGTTCGTGCCGGTCTCGGTCGAAGCGCTTTTCACATCGTAGATGCCGGTTGGAGCTTCACCACTCGCCGAATCGAACTCGGGGGGGACCTCCACCCACACGGTAGCCGAGATTGGATCCTGGGGAACCTTGCGGAGGTAACCCTCGGTGACAAGGGCGTCGAGCGAGTCGGGATACTTCCCCTTGTCGGACTGGTACTGGTCGATCAGATCCCGAAGCCTGTAGAGGTTCTCGCGCAGCACGGCCTCGCGGGCTTGAAGTACGGAATTCTTGTAGTTCGGCAGGGCGATAGACACGAGGATGCCGAGGATCGTGATCACCACGATCAGTTCGAGCAGTGTGAAGCCATGAGGCCTCGCCCGCCGTCGCCCCGGTCCGCGCCACGCGGTTTCAAGTCGAGCCATCACCAATCCTTCAGCTTCGTCCCATCAAGTGCGGTCCCCTCAGAGAGGGTATAGACATCGTAAACGTTATCCCCGCACCAAGAGGAGGAGTCGTGGTCGTCCTGATAACAGCGCATGCCCCATTCGGGCTTCCCGGAAAAGGGATCCTCGGGTATGCGGCGAATGAACTTGAGCTTGAACCCCGGGCGGCCCACCTGGTTGACGCCTTCGACCAGAGTGTCGAGCGACTCGGGGTAGCCCTCACTCCCGAGTTTGACATCGGTGCCCCCGATCTGGCCGCGGTCGACGCCATCCTTGAAGCGGTCAATCGCGGTCCGGATCTCCCGCAACGACCTCCGAAGCTCCAGCTCCTTTTGTCGCTGACGCGTGATTCTCGAAAGCGGCAGCACCATGGCGGCCAGGATGGCGATAATGGTGGCCACCGCGAGGACCTCGATGAACGTCGTTCCTCGTTCACCGCGACGCACGGGTCTCTCCTTCGGTGAAGACGGCTGAGAGCCTCAGGCTCATCCGCGCCGCCTGTTCGTCCTGAGACAACGACATCTGGTCGACCACGATGAAACGGTGGGAGGCCGCCACCCGGGAGAGGAAACCGGCGAGGTTCGCATAAGAGCCATCGAGAGGAAGGGTCACCTCGCAGCGCACGAGGTCCGTCCCCTTCACCTTCACGACTTCATAGTTGCTCCGCTTGGGCTTGAGGCCGGCCTCGCTCGCGAGCCTCTCGATCTCCCTTTGCGTCGCAAAAAGGTCGACGTTCCTGGCCTTCAGGTGGTTACGGTTCAGGTTCTCGATGTCGGTGCGATTCTGGTCGACCAGCTTCTTACGGTCGGCGATCTGCGCCCAGAGCCTTTCGAGCGTGACCTTGCGCGACGAAACCTCGGCGGCCCGGCTTTCCGCCCGGCGCACTCGGCTCACTCGGGGCCAGGTGAAGACCAGAAGCCCCACCGCATTCACCACCAGGATGAAGAGGCCGGCGAGGGCCAGGCGCAGTCTCGCCTTTGAGCGCGTGCGGATCATGGCTTCTCCTGCGGCCTCTGCGCGACCCTGGGGTCGAACACGACCTCGAGAGTGAACTCGGTCTCGGTCTCCTTCTCGGAGAGCGACTTCAACACCGCGTTCGAAAACACCGGTGAAGCGTCCAGGGCCTCGGCCACCGAGAACGCGGCATCCTTGCTGCGCGATTCGCCGGATATCTCGATCAACATTCCCTGACCGCCTTTGGGTCCGGCGGGCGAGATGCGCGTCAGCCGCACGTCGGCCGAGAGCACACTTTCGAGTTCGGCCAGGAACGGACGCCACGGAAACACACGAAGGTCCACGAGTTCCTTGTAGGCGCGGAACCGGGCGAGCTCCGCGCTCTCGAGCTTCAACGGCGGTTCGCGAGAGATATCGCTTTCGAGCGCGGCGATCCGGGCCTCGTCCGCGCGTACCGCGAGCACCGTCCTCGCCTCGGCCCCGGACACGAGCTGATTGATGAGCCGGGCGTGCACGATGGAAACAACAATGCCGGAAAAGGCCAGGATACCCGCGAGCAACCACGGAAGGCGCTCGTTCCGGAAGGGACGTTTCGCGAGGTTGGTAGAAGCCATCATCGACTCACTCACCCCCGCCGAGAAGAGCGAGTGCGGGTGCTGCCTGCCGCTCGATCGCGCCCGGGATCCCGGAGACGACCAGGTTCGCGGGACACCCGACCCTTTCCGGGGAGCCGCCGAATACGGAGCGAACCTGGGCGCTCAGGCGTTCGAACCACGGATCGGTCGCGTGAATGAACGCAGCCCCGAGTGCTTTGCCCTGCAGGCGATCTCGCCAGAAGACCGCGGTCGACGCGATCTCGTGGCGGACTTCATTCTCGCTTTGGGCCACCTCCACGTCGAAGGATCGGATGGACACCGGCCAACCATCTCGAGTCAGGATCAAAGTAAGCCACTGCGGGTCGTGGCGCACAAGGAGGAGGTCCCCCATGGTCTTGAGATTCTTGAGCAAGGCCATCGACGAGGTCTCGACCGAGCCCACGTCGAGGCCGAATGCGTCGCCCACCTGTTCGTAGGCGCGCATCACCGCGGAGGAAAAGCCAATCGCGAGAACAGGCTCGGCCGCGGAACGCGGCCAGGCCGAGATCACGCGCGCGTCGCCCTGAGGAAACGAGAGGAGCTTCTGCATGCGGAACGCGACAGTGGCGTCGCGCTTGCTCGGTTCGGCCTGCACCTCGTCCTGGGCGAACAGACGGAACCGGGCCACCACGTCTGGAACCACGATCGCCGTGCGCGCCTGGGGCATCGCTCCGACTCTCGACAACACCCTCTTCACCGCGTCCCGCATCTGTTCGCGATCGAGGAAGCCGGGGTTTTCAAGAGTCGGGCAGAAGACACCTTCGGACAGGGGCTCGCTCACGAGCGCGCGAAGCTCGGGCCGGCCGCGTTTTTGCTCCACTCGGGCCCCAATCACCGCGACCGAGGAAAACTCGAGCGCCACTTCGGCCCCCGAGGGCTCGAGGAGAAAGTGCCGCAGGCGCTGAAGGATCACACCACCTCCACGAACGTGACCTTGTTGATCTCCTGAAGAGTCGTGGTGCCCGCGAAGACGCGATGAAGCGCCGAATCGCGGAGGAAGGTCATGCCTTCCTCCTTCGCCGCGCGTTTGATCTCCGAGGCAGGACGACGCGCGAGGATCAGCTCGCGGATGTGGTCGGTGACATCGAGCAGTTCGCAGATGGCGGTGCGTCCCTTGAAGCCGGTGCCGCCGCACTCGAGGCACCCCGCACCCTCGTGGAAGGTGTGCTGAGCGTACTGCCGGGTGTCGAGGCCGGACTCGACGAGCAGTTCCTCTGTGGCTTTCACCTCGCGCTTGCAGTGTTCACAGATCGTCCGCACCAGACGCTGGGCCATCACGCAATTGAGGGCGGAGACAAAGTTATAAGGCTCGATCTTCATGTTCAGGAAGCGGCCAAGGACGTCGATCACGTTGTTCGCGTGCACGGTGGTGAAGACGAGGTGGCCGGTCAAGGCCGACTGGATCGCGATGTCCGCGGTCTCGGGGTCGCGGATTTCGCCGACCATGATCTTGTCGGGGTCGTGGCGGAGAATCGAGCGAAGGCCGCGCGCGAAGGTCAGGCCCTTCTTCTCGTTGACTGGAATCTGGGTGATGCCGCGCAGCTGATATTCGACCGGGTCCTCGATCGTGATGATCTTGTCTTCGTCGGTCCGGATCTCGGAGAGGGCGGCATAAAGCGTGGTCGTCTTGCCCGAGCCCGTGGGTCCGGTCACGAGGACCATGCCGTAGGGCTCGCGGATAAACCTTCGAAACCGCGCGAGCTCTCGCCCCTCGAAGCCCACGATGTCGAGGCGAAGCGATGAAAACTGCTTGGAAAGACTCTCCTTGTCGAGGATGCGGATCACCGCATCCTCGCCGTGGACCGAGGGCATGATCGAAACACGGAAGTCGATCTGCCGGCCGCCCAAACGCACCCTGAACCGACCGTCCTGGGGCACGCGCTTTTCCGCGATGTCGAGTTCAGCCATGACTTTGATGCGGCTGATGATCTCGGCGTGATGCTCCTTCGCGATCGGTTTCATCGCAGGCTGGAGAACGCCGTCGATCCGGTACTTGATCTGAACCTCGTTGTCGCGGGTCTCAATATGGATGTCGGAGGCGCGGCGCGACAAAGAGTCAAAGAGCGCCGAGTCGACGAGGCGGACGATGGGTGACTTGTCCTGCGCCTGAATCGAATCCACGGAAAGGCTTTCGCCCTCATCGCCCTCTCGGACGATCTGCATGATGAGCGATTCGGAGGCCTGCTCAAGCACTCTTTGCGAGCCCTGGCCGCGCTTCAGCGCCTCACCGATGGCGGACGGCGTGCCCACCGCGGCCTGGATCCGCCGGTTGAGGAGCACCGCGAGGTCGTCGATGACATCGAGGTCCGACGGGTCGGCCATCACGAGAACGAGCCGGCCGTTCTCTTCCCGGTAGGGAAGGAAGTTGTAGCGGAACATCAGTTCCACGGGCACGCTCTGCAGGATCTGCGGATCCGGAGCGAACGAAGTCACGTCGAGGAACTGAAGACCCAGGCGCTGGGCGAGCGAGCGAGCGCCGCTCTCCTCCTTCAAGGCGGTGGCCGCGGCCAGGGCAGCGACTGTGTTGGGAGCGACTGCAACCACTTCTTCTAAACCCCCGGCCGCGACTGGATCGCCGAGAACATCTCGAACATGGGAAGGTAAAGGGCGAGGACCATCGCTCCGATCACCACCGCCATGAAGACGAGAAGGACCGGCTCGACCAGGGAGAGGATGGTCTGGACCTTGACCTCGAGATCTTCGTCATAGAAGTCAGCGACCTGATTGAGCATCTCTCCAAGAGCGCCCGTGCTCTCGCCCACGCGAATCATTTCAACGGTGAGGGGTTCGACGTGCCCCGTCGCATCAAGCGCCATGGAAAGGCTCTTGCCTTCCTGAACCTGAGGCACCGCACCGGCAGCAGCCGCGGAGATGGCGCGGTTGCCCACCGAGGCCGAGGCAACACCGAGGGCTTGAACCAGCGGCAGGCCGCCTGACAGCAGGGTGGACAGGCTGCGCGCGAGCTGGCTGGTGGAGTAGGTCTGGAGCAGAGGCCCGAAGAACGGAATCCGCAGAATCCAGCCATCGAAACGCTGCCGGTTCGCCGAAGACTGGAGCCAGCTGAAGGTGCTGAAGATCACCACGATCAGGACCGCGAAGATGGGCAGGCTCCATTGACGCACCAGGTCGGAAAGGCCGAGAAGGACCCGAGTGGGCACCGGCAGTTCGCTGCCGAAGCTCCCGTAGAAGCCGATGAACTGCGGCAGGACCTGGGTCAACATCACGTACATCAGGCCGAACATCCCGGTGAAGAGCACCATCGGATACACCGAGGCCGCGATGACCTTCTTCTTGATGGTCTGGCTCAGCTTCACGTAAGAAACAAAACGCCGCAGAACGCCTTCGAGATTGCCGCTGCGCTCGCCCGCGATGAGTGTGGCCGCGAACATCTGGGGATAAAGGGCGCCTTCCTGCCGAAACGCTTCGGAGAGAGCGGCACCGGACTTGACTCGATCGCGCACCGCGCCGAGCGAGCGTTTGAAGACCGGCTCGCGCTGGCGTTCCACCATGAGGTCCATCGACTGGGCGAGAGGCAGGCCGGCCTTGAGCAGGGCCGCGAGTTCCTGGCCGAAGAGCTGAAGGTTTTCGGGCTTGACCCTGGGTGCGGTAAAGGAGAAACCCGCGGTGGCCTTCTTGTGTGAAAAAAGGAACAGGCCCTGGCGCAGGATGTCAGCCTTGAGCGCTTCCTCGTTCGGAGCATCGAACCGGCGTTCGACGATATCGCCCGACGGCGTGCCGATTTTGCAGATGTACTCCATAAGTTATTGGAAAAGCTCAGTGTAGCAGCCGAGGTTATTAGCCCGAGAGGGGTATGAAGTCCAACAGGACCAGGACACCGTTGAGGCAGGCTGCGGCAAGCAGAATGAACGCTAGCGGCCACTTCACGAACGGCGACCCAAGGGCTCTCAGGCCAGGCACGTCGACGATGGAACTCAGGGTCTGCCTCGGGAAGGACGGGCCTTCATCTTCATCGAAGAGTGCCACGGCGAGGATCGAGAGGAGCGGCGAGAGAGCGAGAAGGTAGCGAACCTCGACCGGAGAAACGAGAGCCGCCACCGCGAGGATCACGCCGGTCGCAAGAAGACTTCGGCTGAGTGGAAGGATCCAGCGAAACCCGGCCACCAGGCTCGAAAGAATCAGAAGGCCAAGGAGCGGCCAGCCGAGGCTCGCGACCACCTGATTGGGAAGCCTCCACGGATCGAGGACACCGGAGCTTCCTCCCCGCTCGCCGAGGAGTCTCGAGGCCTGCGAAGCGATCAAAGGCAGGAACGTTGCGAAATACACACCCGCGAGGGCCACGCCGGCGAAGAGGGGCTTGAAGGCGGCGCCGTGAAGGTCCGAGGCGAAGACAAAACTCACGACGAGCAGGGCGGCAAGCACGATGAACGAGGAGAGGTGGGCCGTGGCGGAGAGGCCCGCGAGAAGGACGAGGATGAGGGTCCTGAAACGCCCCGCGGGCATCGAGGCCGAGGCCACGAGAAAGAGGACGAAGATCGCCTGCGCGAAAACGTTCGACAGGTTGCCGTAGCCCATCGTTTTGAGGTTCACCGGAGTGAAGGCCCACACCAATGCCCCGGCCGCGGCGAAGCATGCCGAGCGGCGGCCCACGAGGAAGGCGAGGCCCACGACGGAGAGAGCCGAGAAAGCAGCGGCACCGTACCGGACCACGGGCACATTCGAAGCGCCGAGGGTAGCGAAAGGGGTCAGCAGGCCGTAAAAGCTGAAACCGTATGGAATCTCGAACGGCGGCTTGTGATCCGTGCGCGTGGTCGGGAAGGCATTGCCCCGCGCGACCTCCGCGAGCTTGTTTCCATGAAGCTGTACATCGCCTTGAACCACGAGTGGCGAGGGTGGAAGAACACCGTGCACGATCACCGCCGCGAAAAGGCAGGCCTGGAGGCAAGTACGAGACCCGATACTGCCCCGCGCCCGCGCGGAAACCATCGCGGAGACAACCGTGGCCCCAGCGATTGCGGCCGCGCATTCGAAAAGCCAGGACGATCGCCACAGTCCCGCGGGTACCACCAGCAGGAGCAGAGCGAGAGGCGGCAGGAGAATTCCCCAAACGCCGAGGCCGGAGATCACGGCACTTGAC
>JAYUUU010000190.1:0-9756 GCA_043754395.1 Vicinamibacteria bacterium | reverse complement strand
GCCCATGCCCTCCTCGTCGAGTTCTCGATCGAGGACGCGATTGACGACGTTCAGGGCGGTGGCGCTTTCATGGAGCGCCTGCTGATAGACGTCCGGAAGGTCCTCCGGGGCCACGCTGCGTTTCTTCTCCGTCGCAGAGCCTTCCGCCCGCTTGCGTCTCGCGCGTTTTTGTTTTTTCGGCTCGTCGGCGGGTGAAGGCGGCACAGGGCGAGAAGGTACTAGAGCGGGTTACGGCCGTCAACACAGGGACCGGGAGAACTGGAGCGGCGAAGCGTTGGGGACGGCATCGGGGTTGCGGTTCGTCACGGTCTCGACTCTGCTCGACGCGGAGGTGGCGCCGTAACAGGCTTTTGTTTCGGGACTCAGCCTCCTACAATCGCGGCATGCAGGCGAGCTTCGAAGGGCAGTTGCACCGGGTGGAGACGCCCGACCTTCTGACCTTCGTGAATCTCGGGCGGCGCACCGGCCTCCTCGAGATGGAGCGGCCGAATCAGTCGACCAAGATCTTCTTCCTTCTCGGCGACCCGGTGTTCGCGAACTCCACGCGAGAAGGTCTCCGCCTCGGCGATCTGTTGCGGCGGGTCGGGAAGGTGTCTCCGCGCGATCTCGAGAGGTGCGCTTCGCGGCAGCGTGGGGTGGGAGACCGGATCGGTCAGGCGCTCGTGGCCGAGCGGCTGCTCACCGAGGATGAGCTGCGGTCCTTCCTCAAAATCCAGGTCTCCGAGGTCATCTTCGACACCTTCACCTGGGGCGAAGGCACCTTCGGTTTCTACGACGACGTCACCCATCCCCCGAACGCGACCACCATCGACATGAATCTTCAGAACCTCTTGATGGAGGGCGTGCGCCGACTCGACGAACGGGATCGGCTCGCCGACGCATTCCCCGACCACGAGGCGCTCGTCGAATCGCTGGCGAACCCCGAGTGGGTCAAGGACAAGATGTCCCTCACCCCCGAGGAGTGGAGTGTCTTCTTTCTCGTCGACGGCCGTCGCAGCCTTCAGGAGATCTGCCTGCTCGCGGGCAACCCCGATGACCTGGCCACCCTGGAGATATTGAATCGACTTCGCGGAGTGAAGCTCATCGGCCTCGTAGCCGCTCAGCCGAGGACGGAAGCGGCGATCGACCCCGCTGCCTCGACCGCCTTCCGAACTGACGAGCACCCTCGCGGGGCTGAGATACCGGCCGTTTCAGAAGTCGTTGCGGCCGCCCCTCCCGAGCCCCCTGCGCGTCCGATGCGCACGGCGGACAGCGTCTCGATCGTGAGCCCGATGGCAGTCCAGTACGCCGCCGACCAGGCGCCTTCCGCGCGGCTGGTTCTCGAAGGGTCGACGCCGCCGGTCTCCTATCCATTGCAGCGAGATACCTACACGCTCGGCCGCGGACCCAAGAACGACATCGTCGTGCACGACCCGAACGTCTCCACTTTTCACGCGCGCATCGAGCGAGGAGCGTCGGGATTCACGGTGATCGACTTGAGAAGCACGAACGGGACCGCGATCAACATGGAGCGGCTCCAGGGGCCGGTGCTGCTCAGGCCAAACGATCTCCTGAACCTCGGCCCGGTCCAACTCCGTTATCTGGAAGGCTAGAAGCGATAAGGGCGGAACGGCTCTTCGTCGTAAGTTCGTTCCATGAGGACTACCTACAAACGGCTCCGGGCCGCAGTGAACGCAGCGGCGGTCGCGACGTTGACGATGGGTTCACCGGCAGTCGCGGGTGACAAGGAAGTGGAGCGGCTCGCCGAAAGCCGCGATGTTTTGATCGAGCTTGCGGGGATCAAGGAAGGCGCGCCGCGCGAGATCCTCGAAAAGGCGAAATGCGTGATCGTGATTCCGGGCGTCAAGAAGGCGGCGATCGGCATTGGGGGCCGTTTCGGCTATGGCGCCGCGGTGTGCCGGACCGAGAACGGCGAAGGTCCCTGGGGTGCGCCCGTCATGATGTCGCTCAAGGGCGGAAGCGTCGGCTTTCAGATCGGCGGTCAGTCATCCGACTTTGTCCTGCTGGTGATGAACCAGAAGGGCGTCAACAATCTTCTCAAGAGCAAGTTCACCCTGGGCGCCGATGCTTCGGTCGCGGCGGGGCCGGTTGGACGCAACGCCGAAGCAGCGACCGACCTTCGGATGCGCGCCGAGATTCTGAGCTACTCGAGGAGCCGCGGTGTCTTCGCGGGAATCTCTCTGGAGGGCGCGTCCCTTCGGCAAGACACCAAGGCGAACGAGGCGATCTACGGCACGGGCATCGACCCGCGCACGCGACTTCTCAGATCCGGTCAGCCGATTCCGCCCGAGGCGCAAGGACTGGTCGACGCGATCGAACGGCTGACCTCCGGCAAGGACCCTTCCTAATTCTCGCCTCGTTCACCCGCGGTCAGCTCCGCCGCTTGGGCCCGCGCACGGGCGTTGCGGTGAGCGGATCGTCGGGCCAGGAGTGCCGCGGGTAACGGGAGCGCAGCTCCTTGCGGACCTCCGGATAGGTGTTGGTCCAGAAGCTTCGGAGATCCTGCGTGACCTGGACGGGGCGTCGCGCCGGGGAGAGGAGGTGGAGTGTCACCCGCGTTCGGCCGTCGTTTACGGTGGGGGTGTCGAGCCAACCGAAGATTTCCTGAAGGCGAACCGCGAGGACGGGCGACGAGCCCTCCGCGAAATACTGCAGCGCGATCTTCGAACCGGTCGGAGCCTCGATGAAAGTCGGCGCCAGAGAGTTGAGCGCGCGTTGCTGATTCCAGTCGAGACGCGCGAGGAGCGCCGCGGCCATGTCGATCCGAAGCAGATCGGCACGGGTGCGTGACGCCATCAAATCCACCTGAAGCCATTCGGCCAGGCTTGCGAGGAGAGCATCATCCGAAAAGTCGGCGAAGGTGTCGGCGCGCTCCCACGCGCGGAGCGACATCACGCGCTTCTGAATGTCCCGCGCCGAGTCTTGAAGCATCTGCGGAAGCAGACCGTCGTCGCGGATCGCACCGGCCAGGATCTCGACCTTCCGCTCATCCGCGATGGCGGCGAGGGGCTTGGTCTCGACCACGAGTTCGCCGATCCGGCGCTCGCGCTCGGCGACGATCGTCCCGCGCCCGCTGTCCCACGCGACCACATCGCGTGTCTCGGCGGTGAGGGTAGAGACGTCGAGTGGCGCCGCGAGAAAGATCCGGCCCTCGGCATCCCGTGCGTCCACATGCGCGACCGCGAGCCACTCCTCGTGGGTCAGCGGATCCGACGCGTCGAGGCGCGCCCCGCGACCCGTCGCGAGCCGATAGCGGTCGGTCGATCCGCTTCGGCGCTGAGCCACACGTTCGGGATAGGCGAGGGCCACGAGCGCGCCGACGTCGTTCGTTGAACCCGGCGCGTTCTCTGCGAGCTTCAGGCGCGCACGATGATCGCGAGCGATCTCTCGCACCCGCGCCACTCCGCTTGCTCCCGACCGACCGCGTCCCCGCAGTGCCTCGACCCGCAGGGTCAGATCGGCTCCCGCGTCGCGCGGGAAGATGTCGCGTTCCTCGAGGAGGGCCGCGATGTCGGCGGCGAGGCCGCCCTTGCCGAGGCTGCGCCCTCCGATCAGGAGGTGGCCGATGCGCGGATGCACGCCCAGATCGTGAATCGCCCGGCCATGCGGCGTCGCGGCATCGCCTTCCATCGCACCGAGACCGCGCAGGATGCGGCGCGCTTCGGCGAGAGCGCCCGCTTTGGGAGGAGTGATCCACGACAGCGCGCCCTCTTCTTCGCCCCAGATCGCGAGGTCGAGGGCGAGAGGCAGGAGATCCGCGTCCACAATCTCGGGTGAACGGGAAGCGGCGAGCGAGCGGTGAGTCGCCTCGGTCCAAAGCCGAAACGCGACACCCGGCCCAAGACGTCCTGCGCGTCCCGCGCGCTGCTCGGCGTTATCTCTCGCGATCCTGACCGTGTCGAGGCGCGAGAGGCCGAGGCCGGAATCGAAGCGCGATACGCGGGCGAGACCGCTGTCGACGACGATGCCGACACCTTCGATGGTGAGGCTCGTCTCGGCCACGTTGGTGGCGAGAACCACGCGTCTTCGTGGTCCGGGCTGGATCGCCGCCTGCTGAGCGTCGATCGGGAGGTCGCCGTGAAGCGGACGTATGTCGAGTCCCTCTAGGCTTCCGAGGTCCGCAAGGCTCGAGGCGACTCGCGAGATCTCGGAGGTTCCGGGCAGAAACGTGAGCACGTCGCCCGAGGCGGTCCGAAGCGCGCGGCGGACCGCTGCCGCCACGCTCGCGCTTGGGTCGCGGTCGGCAGCGAGGTCGTCGGGAGCGTAGGAGATCTCGACCGGAAACGATCGGCCGGCACAGGTGACTACGGGCGCTCCCCCGAGGACTCGAGACAACACCGCCTCCTCGAGCGTGGCGCTCATGATCAGAATACGAAGGTCGGGGCGGAAGAGGGCCTGGACGCGCCGCGCGAGGGCGAGGCCCAGGTCCGCATGGATCGAGCGCTCGTGGAATTCGTCAAAGATGAGAAGGCCGCAACCCGCAAGATCAGGCTGCGACAGCAGCGTCCGGGTCAGGATGCCTTCGGTGACCACTTCGATCCGCGTCGTTGCCGATACGCGGGACTCGCGCCGAATGCGATAACCCACGAGCCCGCCCACCGCCTCGCCGATCTGCGAGGCCATGCGCGCCGCCACAGTGCGCGCGGCGAGACGCCTGGGCTCGAGCATCAGGATTCGTTTCGAGGTCAGCCAGGGCTCATTCCTGAGCTCGAGGGGAACAAGCGTGCTCTTCCCAGCGCCCGGAGGTGCGGTGAGAATGACGATCCGTTCCCGACCGAGCGCGTCGCGCAGCTCGGGCAGGACGGCCGCTACCGGCAGGACGTCGGTCAAACCGCCGCCGTGCGCCCGACTTCGTAGCCGTGATTGAGGGCGTCTTCGATGCGTCCGCGGTCAAGGTCGTTGAACGTGACTTTCATCGCTCGCGCGGGATGGATGACGCTCACGCGGTTCCTCAGTTTTCCCTTGACGTCGATCAACGGCCTGGGTTCTTGGTCTGGAAGTCGAGGAACTTCGCGCGCGTCGATGGCTTCGGTATCGGGCATGCGTCAAAGCGTCCGAAGATTCGGTACCGCCATCGCGCCACCAGCCGATAGATCGCGTCGCGGATGAAACGCGGCACGATCCGAAACACTGCGGCCGATCGGTAGATGCCGCCCGCCGAGGCGATGGCAAAGAGAGCGGCGTCGCTTCGGTCGAGAAGCCGTTCGCCGGGCTGACCGTGATCGGCGACCACGATCACCGTCTCGAGGCTATCCGCGGTCCGCCCGGCCCGCTCGAGGATTTGCGTGGCGATCGGCCCTTGAAGGGCCGCGAACCGGAGCGTGTCGCCGCGGTCGATCCTGAGGAGGAACTGCACGAAGTGGTCGCACAGTCCGCAAACCCCATCGTACAAAACAAGATGAGCCACCAAACGAAGTCTACCAACCCGCCCTGCGTAGAATCGCAGCCGATGAGCGACGCAGGACGCATTTGGAGCCGTGCGGGTGTCGCGTTTCTTGCGATCTGCGCGATGAGTACGGTCTCGGCCTGCGGGCCTGGAAGCGAGACAGATCCGCGCCCGACTCCTTCACCCGGTGTCGCCCTAAGCGCTCGCGCCGCCCCCGCCGCTCCGGTGGCCCCGCCCCCGGCCTCGGCCGTGATCGTTCCAGGCGGTCGCTTCACAATGGGCGGCGGAGAGCGGCTCGAAGAGAACCCGCCCCACATCGTGGTGCTCAACCCTTTCGCCATCGACCCGTACGAGGTGACGGTGGAGCGCTTCTCGAAATTCATCACGGCCGCCAAATACCGCACGGAAGCGGAGAAGTGGGGTTGGTCCGGCGTCTTCGACATTCAGAAGCAGGACTGGAAGCCGACAAACGGCGCGACCTGGAAAGAGGTGGGTGGCCCTGGCTCGAAACCTTCCGCACTCGATGATCCCGTCACGCATGTGAGCTGGAACGACGCGGTCGCTTTCTGCGCATACGAAAAGGGGCGCCTCCCCACTGAAGCGGAGTGGGAGTACGCCGCGCGTGGCGGCAAGGAAGGCCTGATCTTCCCCTGGGGGAACGAACTCCGGCCCGGCGGAAAGCCCGCCGCGAACTGGTGGCAGGGAGTCTTTCCTACGAAGGTCACGAAGGAAGACGGTTTCATCTCGAGAGCGCCCGTGGGCCGCTTCAAGCCGAATGGCTATGGGCTCTACGACATGATCGGCAACGTGTGGGAATGGAACGCCGACTGGTTCGACGCTGGTTACTACGGGAGATCGCCGGTCGAGAATCCGAAAGGGCCGGGGTCTGGAAAAGACCGGGTGATGCGAGGCGGTTCGTGGATGTGCTCCGAGAACTTCTGCCGCAACTTCAGGAACGCGGCCCGCTCGTTCGCGGCCCCCGACAGCGGTCTCGACAATCTCGGTTTCCGCTGCGCCTACGAGGTTCCAAAGACCTAGCCCCGAAGACTGAGGAGGAGCGGGGTTCGCGCTCAGTCCAGCGTCTCGGGCAGTCCCACACCCTCGACGACCACGAAGTATCGGCCTCCCTCACCCGCGCGGTCCTTCACCCAGGCCACGAAGCTGGCGCTGCCGTTGCGCACGATGCCGGCGGAGGAAAGGCGCAGGTCCCTGAGCAACGCCTCCGGGTCCGCGGGCGGGGAAGCTGGCTTGCGCGCGGCGATCAAGGCTTCGCGCGAGATCTCGCCGGCTTTCAAACCGTGGTCCCGGCCCAGAGGTGCTATGGAGATGAAGCGGCCGTCGATTTTGCGCGCCGGAGACACCACACGAGAGTCGCCAACTTCAACGACGCGGCTGGAGGTGCGAGGCGAAGTCGCGCAACCCGAAAGAGTCTGGTCGGAAGCGAGCACGTCGAAGGCCACGTCCGCGCGGAACCATTTTCCCGTGCGCGGCTCCAGAATCGAAACCCCGGTGATGGCGACGTCGGCGTAGGCCTCGGACTGGTTCCGGAGTAGACGGTCGTAAAGGTCCGACGTGACATCTTCGAGATCGTTTAAGGACAAACCTTCGAGCACCTTCACGAGCGCCACAAAATTGAGCCTCGTCAATTCAGGAAAACCGCCGCCCTTGGGGAAACCGCCGCTCTCGATGAGGACCACAGGGGTTCCCCACGCGGTGACATTGTCGCCAAAGGCCCGCGGATTCCAGTCCTCGTCGTAACGCGCGATCCCGCCGGGGATGAAGGGCGAGAGTGTCTTCACGATCTCGCTCGCCACTCGTTTGGCTCGGAGCCTTCCCGGAGTCAGGGTGCCAGCGGCGTCTCCGGACACGGCAAGAAGCGAGATGGACGACAAGATGCCAGTGTCGCCGACGGTGATCCGCCGGCTCTGGTCGTGAAGGTTGAACCCGAGGATCGGAGAGAAACGATCGCGGATCGATTTCAGCAGGACGCCTTCGGGTGTGGTCAACATCAGAGCGTCGCGATTGATGTCGATACCCTGGAAGTTCCGCCTTTCGTAAAGCCCCGCCCCGTCGGGGTTCAGCATCGGGATGATTCGAAGCGTGAACGAGTCCAGGATCCTTGCGATCTCGGGGCGCGCCGATTCGCGGGAGAGATAGTCGGCGAGGTCTAAGACCGCCGGGGTTGCCGAGGGCTCGTCGCCGTGCATCTGCGACCAGAGCAGAATCGACTTCGGTCCGCGGCCGATCGACAGCAGCCGGATCGCCTTGCCGCCGAAGGAGGTACCGATGGTCTCAACCCGAACGTGGCTCGGATGAAGGGCGGCGAGCCGCTCGATCGCGGAACCGACGCTTTCGGGAGTGAGGCAGGGCGCCGGGGTTGGAACAAAACGATGACTCTCGTGCTCTTTAACCAATGCGGAGGGATCGAGACGCTGGGGAGCCGCAGCGTTCTGGCTCAGGACGGAAATTACGAGAAGTGACGGAATCAACCTTTGAACCCCTTCATTTGCCTTATCCTATGCGGAACCATAGGGCGTGCATGACTTCTCCCGATCCAAGGCCAGATTTCGAAACCCCCGGCTCGCCTGAGCCGCCGCCGCTCATTCCCCTTGAGGTCCTTCGGCCGGCCTCGGTACCCCCACCCGTCGTGGAGATGAAGGCCGAGGATCCCGAAGCCAGAGACTTGCCCAGGAGGGACAAGACCGAGAAGGCGAAAGACAAGGACCGGGAAAAAGAGAAGGAAAAAGAGAAGGACAAGGACAAGGAGAAAGGCAAGAAGCGCAAGAAGGAGTACAAGAAAGCCGACCCGTGGCAGCGCTACAAGGCCCTGCTCGACACTCTCAAGGAGTCGCAGGATCTCGTGGACCTTGCTGACCACAAGGCGCGTTTCGCCCTCATCATCATGGGTGCGCTCAACGCCGCGATCATCATTCTCGGCACGCGCTCCGACCTTCTTTCGAGCCTGCCCGCGAACCTCAAGCTCTGGCTGTACGTCTACTTCGGCGTCTACGCCGCGATCGCGATCTATTTTCTCGTTCAGGCCATCGAGTCCCTGCGTCCGCGCAGCATTCCCGACCAGGCGCTCAAGGGCACGGTGTCGGAGAAGGAGGAAAGCCTCGGCCTCCGCTTCTTCGTCGATGCTCTTCGCTACGACATGCCGACGTACCAGAAGGCCTGGCAGTCCGTGCGGGTCAGCCAGCTGAACGCGGAACTCGCGACCCAGCTTCACACCCTCGCTCGCATCAACAAGGCCAAGTACAACGCGGTCGCCAAGCTGTACCTTGGCCTTCAGGCGATCACCGTCCTCACGGCCGGCCTTCTCGTCGCTCTCGGCGTGGCCGCCTGGGTCGAGTACAAGACCGCGGCTCCGGTCGAAGTGGTGACGGACGCCCCGGAGTCAGGGCCTGGCCTTGCCAAGATCAAGGGCGGTAAACCGAAAAAGGGCGGTTGGGCGATCCTTGGTGAGCCTGAGCGTTTCGTCGCCCCGGGCGTGAAGGAGCCGTCGGGTGTCGCCTTCTCTCCCGCTCGCGGCACGCTCTTCGTGGTCGGCGATGAGGGGTCGCTGGTCGAAATCGACCCCTCCGGGAAACTCATCGCCAGACTCCCGATGGGTGGGAATCTCGAGGATGTGGCGCTTCATACGCCTTCGGGGCGGCTGGTGCTCCTTTCAGAGAAGAAGGGCGAGCTCATCGTCTTCGATCCGATGGCTGGCCGACCGACCGGGAGGTTCAAGATCGATGCGGCAGCACTCCTCGGCGAGCCGACGGTCGACAAGAACCAGGGCTTTGAAGGTCTCGCGTTCCGGCCCGACGCCACCCAGCCGGGCGGCGGCGTCTTCTACCTCGTCCACCAGCGTTCGCCTGCGCTCATGGTGGCCCTCGTGTTTGATCCCGTCAAGCCCACAGGAACCATCGGCGCCGCGGCGGTGTTGAGCCGCACAAAGATCGGCGATCGTGAGGATCTCACCGCGGTGACCTACGACTCCGCCCTCGACCGCCTGTTCGTGATCGCCGACTCCAAGGATCGCATCGCGATGCTCGGGGTGGGCGGAGCCGAAGAGGCCGAGGTTGTCTTGCCCGGAGTGCAGCAGGAAGGGCTAACCTTCGACTCCGCCGGGAACCTGTGGATCGCAGATGATCGGGCCGGGCTTCTGCTTTTCCGGGAGGCCCGGGCCCGTATCGCCGCAGAGATGAAGGCTGCCGCCATCTTGAAGCCGGAGAATTGATTGGAGAGAAGCTAAGTGAGCAAAGTCTGGTCGAGACGCACGGGAGGCGCGATGGCGCTGGTTCTGGCTATCTCTTTTTCGTCCCATGCCCGGGCGGAAATGCTGGTGGCGAGCGATGCCGCGGAGGCCGCGCAGGAACCGGCGA
>JAYUUU010000189.1:0-4457 GCA_043754395.1 Vicinamibacteria bacterium | reverse complement strand
TCTGCATCTGCGGGTCGCGCGCGTCGCCAAGGATTGAGCGCCCTCCAAGAGCCCGCGGACCAAACTCCATGCGACCGCTCATCCAGCCGATGATCTTGCCCTGACCGAGGAGAGCGGCGATTTTCGGAAGGAGCTCGCGATCATCAAGACGCGTCGCCACCGCGCCGCGCGCCTCGATGACCTTCTTTACGTCCGCATCATCGAACGCGGGGCCAAGGTACGAGCCGCGCTGGCGGTCGAGAGCGGGTGCGCCTTTAAAGGAAGCTCGCGGTTTGTCGAGATAGCGATGCCACACCGCGAGGGCCGCGCCGAGAGCGCCTCCCGCATCACCGGCCGCGGGCTGGATGAAGATCTTCTTAAATGGACCCTCGCGAAGGAGGCGTCCGTTACCCACGCAGTTCAAGGCGACGCCGCCGGCGAGACAGAGGTTATCGAGACCGGTCTCTTTGTGGACGTGGCGCGCGATCCTGAGCATCGCGTCTTCCGTCACCCTCTGCACGCTCGCGGCGAGGTCCATCTCCCGCTGGGTGAGCTTCGCCTCCGGTTTCCGTGGCGGTCCCCCAAAGACCTGGTCGAACTTCGAGTTCGTCATGGTGAGGCCCGCGCAGTAGTCGAAGTAGTCCATGTTCAGGTGGAACGAGCCATCGTCGCGAAGGTCGAGGATGTGCTCGTAGATCGCATCCACATACTTCGGCACGCCGTAGGGTGCGAGGCCCATGACCTTGTATTCGCCGGAGTTCACCTTGAAGCCGGTGTAGTAGGTGAAAGCCGAGTACAGCAGGCCGATCGAATGGGGGAACAGGATTTCGCCCTTGGACTCCAGAGTGCTGCCCTTGCCGACCCAGTAGCTCGTGGTCGCCCACTCGCCGACGCCATCGAAGCAGATGATGGCCGCTTCGTCGAAGGTCGAAGGGTAGAAGGCCGAGGCCGCGTGCGATTCGTGATGCTCGCCGAAAAGGACCTTGCCGTCATACCCACAGGCCTTGCGGATCTCGGTCCGCATGTGGAGCTTCTCTTTGAGCCAGAGCGGCATCGACTTCAGGAAAGACGAAACGCCGCCTGGAGCGTAAGCGAGGTAGGTCTCGAGCAGGCGCTCAAACTTCATCAGAGGCTTGTCGTAGAAGACGACGTAGTCGACGTCTTCAGGCCCCTTGAGTCCGCCCTCCCGCAGGCAGTAGTTAAAGGCGCCGATCGGGAAGCGATGGTCGTGCTTCTTCCGGCTGAAGCGCTCTTCCTGTGCGGCTGCCTTGATCTCCCCGTCCTGGACCAGGCACGCGGCGGAGTCGTGGTAGTAGGCCGAAACCCCGATGATATTCACGCGGCGGGCAGTCTACGATGCCGCCTCGTCGCCCGTGAAAAGACGGGCGTGATCCTCAGCCCTTTTGCCAGAGTTCGATCACCACACCGAAAGGGGAACGCACGAGCGCCACCATGCCGCGGCCGAGGATTGGATCATCGATGCTCGCGGGGCCGCGGACAAGCGACCCCCCGCCCCCGGGGACGCGGGAGAGAGTTTCGTGCAGGTCCGTGCAGTCGTAGCGGAGCCGACACACGCCTCTTGCGAGCGAGGGCGTCTGGGCCATCGGTTCGAGTCTTTTCTCGAACTGGATGAAGATCACGCGGCCCGTCGCGTAGGCGGGTCGGTGGAGCATGACGAAACGGAAGGACACATCCTCGGGCAGGCCGAGCAGCTTGTCGAAAGGCGATCCCGAACACGTTTCGGCGATGAGGGTCTCATGCTGCAGGACGTCGCTCATGAAATGCAGACAGGCCTCGAGGTTCGTCACGATGAAGGAGGCATGGAGGGGCTCGCTGCAGTCTGTGGCGAAGGTTCCATAGGGCGTCGCGGCATGTACCCGTTCGATCAGCACGATGAAATCGCCATCCTCGGACCGGCCGAAGGCTTCGAACCGTTTCGGTCCGGGGGCTTCACCTTCCGGCTTCTCGTTGTTCTCGGGAGTGAGAAGCAGCGGTGGCGACACGAATTGGACGCCCTCGCTTTCGAGCCTCGAGTGCACGCCCGCTATGCCGGTCGTCGTGAACCCTACGCCGAGCGGGCCGGTCGTCTTGAGGCTTTCACTTCTCGCTGGCGCCCCTCCGGTTGACTGAACCAGCCGAATTCGCGGCGCATCGATAAGGTCCGCCCGGCCAAGCAGCGCCGCGGAGAAGCCTGCGTTGGTGTCGAAAAGCCTCATGGCGGTGATGGGTTCGAGGTCGCCGCTCGACAACACGGAGAGCCTGCATCCGTTCTGCAACTGTCTCGTGCGCCTCTCGAGACTTTGAACGCCCACCGTAATTTCTCGAAGTGAAGAGACCGACATGCGTCTGAGGATATCGCCGCTGCTAAACTCCTCCATCTTGCCTCTCCTGCCGGAGTGGCGGAACTGGCAGACGCACGGGACTCAAAATCCCGCGTTGTTCGCAACGTGTGGGTTCGACCCCCACCTCCGGCACCACCCTCCTTGAAGCCTTAAAGATCGATTGCTGAACCCCAAACTGAACAAGTGGCTTCTCGTTTCGGGGCTCTGTGTGGCGGCCTCGCTCGTTCGCGCTCAATCGAGGGACGAGGTGCGGTTCCTGCCCTTCATGGGCCCGCAGCTCGAGGCCGCGCGGTATACATCCCCGAACGAGGAGTTCGCGTGGGTGGGCTGGATCGGCGCCAGCGTGGACCTTGTCGAGAAGGGGAAGTGGTCGGTCTACTTCAACCCCAACGTGGAAACGATTCTCGGGCACCGCGTGCGCTCCTTCGAAGCGGTGCAGGCGAACTACTCGCTCGAAGTTGGAATTCATCGCGACCTTGGGAGTGGACGGGTGTCGCCTTTCTTCCACCACGTCTCGCGTCACGTTCAGGATCGCGACAAGTTTCAGGCGGTGGACTGGAACTTCCTGGGTCTAAAGTACGACTCGCCGTGGCCGGAGAAGTGGAATCGCAGGGGAGCCTTTGCCGCCTCGTTCGCGGTTGCGACGCTCGCGTCCGCCGTCGCCTACAAGTGGGAGGGACGAATCTCCGCGGACATCGACGTGGTCGGGAAAGAGAATAAAGCGCTCTTCCTTCTCGGCGACGTTCGCCATGTGGGAGCGGATCCCAGCATCGACTTCCCCAGGGATCAGCTCACGGATATCCGCGCGGAGATCGGCTTCAGGCGCTTCTCAGAAGACGCGCAGTTCGCGTTGTTCGTGGCCTATGAGCGCCGCAACGATGCGCTGATACCCGAGGCTCTGGTCACGAGCCGGGCCCTTTTCGGTTTCCGGATCCGCGGTCAGCGACGATCTTCGCCTGCGATCGTCCCTCTGCCGTGAGCGCTCGCCGTACGCCCTGGAATCAGGACGAGGAGGATGACTCGCCGTTTCCGCCGAGAATCGCCTTCAACTCCTTGCCCATCCTGAAGTAGGGCACACGCTTCGCCGGCACTTCGACACGTTCGCCGGTTTTCGGATTTCGGCCCTTGCGCGGGGCGCGCGACCTGAAGCGGAACGAACCAAGTCCTCGGATCTCGACCTCTTCGCCCTTCTTGAGCGCCGCAACGACGCCCTTGAGGAACGAATCGACAACGATGGCGGCTTGAACCTGGGTGAAGTCTAGGCGCTTCGCCACTCCAGACACGATGTCAGCTTTGGTCAGCGACCGGGTCGCGGGCGCTTTCTGGTCGGAAGTGTCGGGCATCGGAGCACTTAGAGTGTACCAAAGACCGGGCGGGACGCGATCACGGGGCCCTTCCATCGGCCGAATCTATCTCTGCTCTCTACCGGATATCGACGATCTTCGGGCGCCAGGTCAAAGGATCTCCCGACAAACCGTCCTTGGCACTCACCACTTCCAAACGCGAGGGCAGGATCCGATAGAGCGTGTAAGTCTCCGGTTGCTCGTGGTTGAAGAATGGCTTCCACTCATTTTTATGGCGAGTCGCCTTTTCCTCACCCGCAACCGCCGTCGCCCGGCCAACCAGCGTGACGTACGCGAGCCGGTTCGTGTCGAAATAGAGGAGCGTCACCCGTGGATCGGCGCGAATCTCGGCCACTTTTCTGCTCTTGGGATTGGTGGCGACATAAACGACGAGCGAAGCATCGGGCGTCAGGGGATCGACGATTCGGGCCTGGGCCTCTCCGGCCTTCGTTGTGACCATTGTTGCGTACCTCGCCGCGGTCATGATCTCGCGTGCCACCCGCAGCGTCCGCTCGCGGGAGGGTGCTTTGGAGGAGCCGGGGCTTCGAGACGGGGCCTGACCCCCCGCGCCTTCCGTCGGCACGGAGCTGATGAAGGCGAGCCATAGCACGCTCGCCAACAGGCCCGCGACGCTTCGCGCGCGCGGCGATTTCATTCGACGGGAACTGGGGTCGTCTCGCGATGCTGTTTAAGCGCGGCCACGAGCTTCTCGATGTCTTCGTTGTTGTTGTAGAAGTGCGTCGAGACCCGGATCCCCTCGTCCTTCTGGGTGACCATGATCCCCTTGTTGCGG
>JAYUUU010000188.1:0-1592 GCA_043754395.1 Vicinamibacteria bacterium | reverse complement strand
CAGCAGGTCGACATCGTGCCCCAGCTCCCCGAGGGTTCGCGTGAGCGCTGCCACCGCAAGCGGCGTCCCGCGCACTTCAAAAAAAGGCTGCGGCGCGAGAAAGAGGATGCGCATGAATCACGGGAAGCCTAGCGCAGGCCCGATGTCGCTGACCCTGGCTTCGCGAGCGCCCGCGGGCCTTTCGCTGGTTTGTTACTCGAGCAAGAAGCCCGGAGGCTTAGCGGAGGCCTGATTTACTCGGGCCGGAGCGCGGGGGGTCCCGGGGGGGCTGAGCACGGGACCGAGAAGGGTTTGCGGCCCCCCCGTTTATCAATGACTTAGAAAGCGTTCTGCGTCGATCGCGGCCATGCAGCCGGTCCCCGCGGCGGTCACCGCCTGCCGGTACTGATGATCCGCCACGTCGCCCGCGGCGAAGACGCCCTGAATGCTCGTGGCCGTGCTGCCGCCTTTGGTGATGAGGTATCCGCTCGGATCGGTCTCGAGCTGTCCCGCGAATACGGCGGTGTTGGGCTCGTGGCCGATGCCCATGAAGACGCCGCCGCATTCGACTTCCGTGGCGACACCGGTCTTGAGGTTCCGGACAAGCGCGCCCTTGAGCTTGCCTTCCGTCTTGCCGAGGTATTTCTCGATGGCCGAATCCAGCATCCATTCGATCTTCGGATTCTTCTGGGCCTTCTCCTGCATGATTTTCGAGGCGCGGAGCTTGTCGCGACGATGCACGATGGTCACCTTCGATGCGAACTTGGTGAGGAACGTGGCCTCTTCCATCGCGGTATCGCCGCCACCCACCACGAGGACGTGTTTGTTCTTATAGAAGAAGCCGTCGCAGGTGGCGCAGGCGGAGACGCCGCCGATCTTCGTGCGGAACTCGACTTCCTCGTCGATACCCAGCCACTTCGCGCGAGCACCCGTGGCGATGATCAGAGCGTCTGTGCTGATGTCACCGACACTGGTCTTGAGGACGAACGGCCGCGAATCGAGAGCAGCCGAACTCACCGAACCGGTCACGAACTGCGTGCCGAAGCGTTCCGCCTGCTTGCGCATCCCCTCCATGAGTTCGGGGCCAAGGATGCCCTTCGGAAACCCTGGATAGTTGTCGACCTCGGTGGTCAGCATGAGCTGGCCGCCCGCGACGTCGGTGGGATCGTCGTTGCCCCCGCCTTCGATGACAAGGGGCTTGAGTTCCGCCCGGGCCGCGTAGATCGCGGCAGTGAGACCGGCGGGGCCAGAGCCCAGGATGACGACCTTGTGATGATTCTGCGCTGACATAGGGGCGAAGCTTAGCCGCCCCAGCGCTCCGCCCGCAGGCGCTTGCGTTTGACTCCTCGGCCTTCGAAGAGTGAAATCGAGGGATGAACCAGCCTGAGCCGCTCGCAGGCACCTATGACCTGACCATCCACCGTGAATCGACCGCGGACCGCGAAGCCATCGCGCGTGTGCATGAGCTTGCGTTCGCCCGGCCGAACGAGGCCAAGCTCGTGGAAGGCCTCAGACTTTCGGCGCACTTCATCCCGGAGTTGAGCCTGGTCGCGACACTGCGTGACGAGGTCGTGGGCCACATTCTTTTCACCCATGTGAGAGTGGGACGCGAC
>JAYUUU010000187.1:0-6318 GCA_043754395.1 Vicinamibacteria bacterium | reverse complement strand
CTGGATCGACGCGCAGGAGATCGGTCCTTGGCGCCTCGTTCTCCTCCTGAAACTGATTGACGCCCACGATAATCGTGTCCTTGACTTCGAGGCCGCGCTGGAAGCGGTAGGCCGACTCTTCGATCTCTCGCTGTATTTCGCCGCGCTCGATGGCCTTCAAGGCGCCGCCTTTCGATTCGATGCCCTCGAGCAGACGCCGAGCTTCGGCTTCGATGTCATCGGTCGCGGCCTCCACCGCGAAGGAGCCGCCGAGCGGGTCCACCATGTCGGCCACACCGGTCTCGTGGGCGATCACCTGCTGCGTGCGCAGCGCGAGTTTCGCCGCGGCCTGCGTGGGCAGGGCGAGGGCCTCGTCCATCGAGTTCGTGTGCAGGCTCTGGCACCCGCCCAAAACCGCGGCGAGGGCCTGAACCGTCACCCGCACGATGTTGTTCTCGGGCTGCTGAGCGGTGAGGGTCACACCTCCGGTCTGAACGTGGAAGCGCAAGTGCTGGGCCTTGGGATTGGTGACCCCGAAGCGCTCCTTCATCAGCATGGCCCATAGCCTTCGCGCGGCCCGGAACTTCGCGACTTCTTCGATGAAGTCTGAATGGCAGGCGAAGAAGAAAGAGAGCCGCTCGCCGAATACATTCGGGTCGAGTCCCTTCTCCTTCGCGGCGCGCACGTATTCGAGAGCGTGAGCGAAGGTGAACGCGAGTTCCTGGGGTGCCGTCGAACCGGCCTCACGGATGTGATATCCGGAGATCGAGATGGTGTTCCACTTGGGCACGCGCTCGTGGCAATAGGCGAAGAGATCGGTGACGAGGCGCAACGAGGCCTTGGGCGGGTAGATGTAGGTGCCGCGGGCGACATATTCCTTGAGGATGTCGTTTTGCACCGTGCCCGAAAGCGCTTCTTCTCTGATGCCGCGGCGGCGGGCCACCGCGATGTAAAGCCCGAGGAGAATCGAGGCCGTCGAGTTGATCGTCATCGACGTCGATACCTTGTCCAAAGGCACCGAATCGAAGAGCGTCTCCATGTCCTCGAGCGAGTCGATCGCGACCCCGACGCGGCCGACCTCGCCCATGGCCTGAGGGTCGTCCGAGTCGTAGCCGATCTGGGTGGGGAGGTCGAAGGCGACCGAGAGGCCCATCGTTCCTTGCGCGAGGAGATAAAGGTACCGCTCGTTCGATTCTCGCGCGGTCCCGAAACCCGCGTACTGCCGCATGGTCCAAAAGCGGGAACGGTATCCGCCCGGATGGACTCCGCGGGTGAAGGGGAAGCTGCCTGGAGGAGGAACTTCGTGAGAGAGGGCGCTCGCGGTCGCCGGTCGCGGGAGGCCGGAAGGCGAGAGGAAGTCCGCCTTACGGTCCTGATTTTTTGCAGGTGGCATGTGGTTTCTTTTAAGAGCCCTGGACGATAGCTGTCGGTCGAGGCTTTCCCCCACTATGATCCCACTTTGAACCCAATCCTGGAGAACCCCTGATGCACAGTCCCGAAATGTCCGCCTTCATCCAGCTCATTCTTCGCTGGTTCCATCTCTTCGCCGGCGTGATCTGGATCGGACATCTCTATTTCTTCAACTTCGTGAACGTGCCCTTTCAGGGCGTTCTGGATAAAGAACTCAAGCCCAAGGTCAACCCGGCGCTCTTGCTGCGCGCCCTGTGGTGGTTCAGATGGGGCGCCATGTGGACCTTGATCTTCGGCTGGCTCCTTTTCTCCATCACCTACCTGATGGGCGGGAACCTCTGGGACGCCGACGGCGGTTTCTCACGCCGCGGCATGTGGATGCTCGTCGGGGGGCTGCTTGGAACCATCATGTGGTTCAACGTCTGGTTCGTGATCTGGCCCGCGCAAAAGCAGATCCTCGGCGGCCTGCTCGGCTCGAATCCTCCTGCCCCCGCGGACGTCCCGAAGAAGGCGCTCCTGTTCTCCCGTATCAACCTCTGGCTCTCTGCCCCGATGTTCGTCGGGATGATTGCGGCCTCCCATGCGGATCTTTGGACCATGATGCCCAACTACCTCCACGGCGTCTTCATCCTGCTCGGCCTCGGGGCCGTCCACGGCATGCTGAAGATGGCGCCCAAAAAGGGCACGGGCCTCTAGAAGGCGAGGGCGTTACTTCTTGCCGGGCATCGGCACGAAGTTGACGCCGGCCGGTTCGAGGTAATCGGGCAGCTTCGAACCCTGCTTGTTCGAGGTCGCGAGGACCGTGATCGCGGTGGCTTTCTTCGGGTCCTTCTGAACCGCGGGGAAAGCGCAGTCTTCCTCGGCCTGGATCAGCAACTGGTATGTGCTCGTGCGCTTGCTCTCGTACTCCGTGTCGATGGCCTGGATGTAGTACTCGAGGGATCGCAGCTTTCCAGCTTTCACCCCGGGCAGAGTGGTGCAGAAGCGGGCGCCCTCAAAAGCCATCTCCGAGATCAGGTATTCCTTCTCCGCGGGCCGACGGAAGTAGGTCCTGACCTTCGCGATGTCCCCATCATCGAGGACCGATGCGCACAACTCGATGGGCTTGCCGATGAGTGAACACTGCGCGGGCTGATGCTCGACCAGCGGAGGATCGTTAGCGAGAGCGGTCGTGGCCATCAACGCAAGGACGAGAGAGGCTTCGACGAGGGGAGACCGTTTCATGCCGGGATCCTACTGCCAACCCTTGATGTCCTGCGAACGGCCCCGGAACGAGCCCTCCTCGGGCCGCGGCCCGAGCGGCTACTTCCAGCTGATCTTGTTGCGGTACGTCTCGCCCTTGGAACCCGTCACCGTCGCGGTATATGCCCACTCGGTGATGGAATCGCTCCAGACTTCGCCCGCCGAGTAGATGACCGCGGTGTCGCCGGGGGCGACGCTCGACACTGAAAGCGGCTGAGGCGCTCCTGCACCTCGTCCGTTGACCTCCATGCGAACCAGCAGACCGGAGAGGGAGATGGGCGCGCTGCCTTCATTGGTGAACTTGACCAGCACTTTGTAAGCGTCACCGGGGCGCGGGTTCTTGGGCTGAAGTTCAAAGCTCACGCTGCCCGGCATGTCTGCGGCCTGGGTCGCCGACTTGACGCCCGCGGCATCGCCAAAACCGGCGGCGCCCAATCCCTGCGGTCCCCCGGCCTTTTTGACGGTTCGGTCGATCGCGAAAGTCTTCCCGGAGGGTGCGGCTACAGGGGGAGGTGCGGAGCTTGCGGCAGCCGCGCGCTTGGCGGTCATGGCTCCGATCTGGCCGCTCTGAGCCGGGCCATTGCCCCCGTCGAGTTTCAGAACCTCGTCATAAAGAGCCAGGGCTTCGTCGTACTTGTCGGCGCGCAAGGCCGCGGTGGCCTTTGAAAGCAGTCCGTTGATTTCCGTGTCCTTCGCCTGCTTCTCCTGCAGAGCCTTCGCCTGGGCCGTGCTCACCGCGAGGGCCTGCTCGGCCGCCTCGGCCTTTGAGATTTCGTTTAGAACGTTCGTGACTTCGGAGTCCCACGAAGCCTTAGCACTCGCTTCCTGCGCGATCTGGCGCGCGCGCGTGAAGTCTTTCGCGGCGAGGGCACTGCGAGCGGCGCCAAGCCTGCCGCGGGCGTCTTTGCCGTTCCTCGCCTGGTCGAGGATCTTTTGTCCCGCGGAACTCGCGGGATCCTCGCGCAGGGCCTCCTGGGATTTCTGAATGGCGCGGTCGTAGTCGCCTCTGCCAAACGCGTCGCTCGCTGCCTGGATGATACCCGCCGCTTTTCCAGCCGCCGGTTCGAACTTGGGTGCGGGGGCCGCCGTCGCCACAACCACCGGGGTGGGTGCTGGTGTCGCGACCGGGGCGGCCGCGACGGGCGTCGGTGTCGTGACCTGCGGGTCGTCCTTCTTGTTGCTCTCGAGTTTGTTCGCGATGAAGTAGACGCCGCCGCCGAGGGTGACGATCAAGCCTACGAAACCCGCGGCGATGACGGCGGTGTTCGACCGATGGGGTTCGGCGGCCACCTTGGGCTCGACGCGGACCGGCGGCGCCTGAGCCCGAGGCGCGGCGACTCGAGTGCCCCCCACCTTCGTGCCGCCGGGAAGCGTTCCCGGCCGCGCCCCGGTGATGGTTGGCGCGGCTCCCACTCTCGTGGCGGCCGCTCCCACCCTCGTCGCACCCTGACGGGAGAGGTCGACGGTGCCGTCGTTGGCGGACGTATCGTCGAGCAGGTCTTCAAGCGGCGCGGGCGTGCCGGTCGGTGCGTTCAGGTCGACGAGGTCGTCGAGAGCGTGATTGGCCGCGGATGCCGACGTGCCGTAGGTCGTGAGGTAGTCCCGCAGGGCGATCGCGAACTGAGTCGCGTTTTCGAAGCGCTGGCCGAGATCCTTCGAGAGAGCTTTGGCGAGGATGGGGGTGAGAGCGTCGTACTCAGGGCCCGAGGGCAGGGCGTTCCAGTTCGGATCGTCATGAGTGATCTTGAAGAAGATCGCCATGAGGTTCTCGGCGTGGAAGGGGCGCTTCCCCGTGAGCATCTCGTAGAACATGCAGCCGACGCTGAAGAGGTCCGACCGGCCGTCGACCCGCGCGCCCTTCACCTGCTCGGGCGACATGTAGTCGGCGGTGCCCACGATGGCGCCGGTGCCCGTCACTGAGGCGGTGGTGAGTCGCGCCACGCCGAAGTCCATGATCTTCACGGAACCGTCGTTGCCGATGAAGATGTTGGCGGGCTTGATGTCGCGGTGGACGATGCCCGCCTGGTGGGCGTGTGCGAGGCCCACGAGGACTTGAACGATGATCGAGACTTTCCGCTCGAGCGGCATGGGCCCCATGCGCAGCGTCTTCTGGAGGTCTTCGCCGCGGAGCAGCTCCATCGCCATGAAGGGCGAGCCGTCGGTGTGATACCCGAGGTCGAAGACGTTGACCACGTTTGGGTGCGACAAGCGCGCGACGGCTTTCGCCTCGCGCTCGAAACGCATCTTCAGGTCGGGGTCGTCCGCGATGTTCGACACCATGACCTTGAGGGCAACCTCGCGGTCGAGCATCGAATCTTTGGCGAGGTACACGATGCCCATCGCACCCTTGCCCAGGGGCTTGACGATGTCGTACTTGCCGATACGCCCCGTTATTTCCTTGAGAGCCGGTTCTCCACTCACAGCGTCATCTTCCTAGTAGTTTCGTCCGGTCTGGCATCTTCCGGTCTTTCAAGGCGGGGGGTTTGGGACTATCGGTGGACTATCGGGCGAGTTTGCCGGTGATCGCGAAGCGCGCCCGGCGGTTGCGCTGCCAGCAGTCGTCATTCGACTCGGTGCAGACGGGGATCTCCTTGCCGTAGGCGACCGCCTTGATCCTTGAGGGATCGACGCCCACGGAGACCAGGTAGTCGTAGGCAACGCGAGCGCGGCGGTCGGACAGGGCGAGGTTGTATTCGATGGTGCCGCGTTCGTCAGCGTGGCCCTCGATCGTCACCACCAGGAAATCGAGTTCCTTCATGGTTTCGCCGTTCTTCACCAAAGAGGCCCGATCGGCTTCGCGAAGATCCGCCTGGTCGTAGTCGAAGTACACATCGGAGAGAAGCCCCATGCGGTCGAGTTCGTCGATGGGAGTTTCGAGCAGGATGGTGCGGCGGCCCCGTTCTGGAACCGGAGGCAGGTCGCGCGGCGTGGGCGCGGTGGTGGGGTTTTGCGGGACCACTCTGGGGGTCGGGGTCGGTTCAAAGGGTGGGACCACGGGAGGCTTGTCTTTGCACGCCGTCCCGACCATGGCAAGAACCGCCAGGACCGCCAGTTTCTGATTCACGCGCATTACTTTTTCTCCTCGCTGGAACCGGGTGAGGAAGGAGTGGAATCGTCCTTCATCGCCTTTTTGAAGTTGCGGATGCCTTCGCCCATGCCTTTGCCGAGATCGGCAATGCGGCTCGTGCCGAAAATGAAAACGAGAATGACGAGAATGATAAGGAGTTCTTGGACACCGAGACCGAACATCATGCCTCCTTCTGAGAACGACTGCCAGAGGCAGGCGTGGACGGGATCATAACCCTGCCGGTTGAAACTCTAGCCATCATCTTCACCGGGCGGCGCGCTCGAAAGACGCAGTGGATCGAAGCCCAGTACTTCGAGCTCGGCCCCGCAGGAAGGGCACGCGAAGATCTCGCCCCGATCCACGTCGAACTCCGCGATCGTGATCGGATGGTGGCACAGGGGGCAAGGCGCCCCGGTCCCTTTCGATGACTCAGTTGAAATTGATCTTCACCACGCGGGTACTGCTGGTGCTGCCGCAGTCGAGAAGGGCCGAGAAGGATGCCACGCAGAACGATCGGTTGATGCCGGAGAGGGTCTTTCCCGAGATGTCGAGGCTGCGGGGCTGGTAGATCATCTTCTTCTCGAGGTCGGGTGCCAGCACCTCGCGCGCGGGATTCTCGA
>JAYUUU010000186.1:0-4597 GCA_043754395.1 Vicinamibacteria bacterium | reverse complement strand
TCCCGTCGACACCGCGGCGGCTCCCCGAACCTTCAGGTCCTCGGCGCATTTCGTTGCGTCTTCCGCGTTCCGGCCGAGCACGTGAATCGAATCACCGCGGGCCGCGAGCAACCGAGCGAGCGACCGGCCTATGCCTCGCGTGGCCCCGAGCATCACTACTTTCATGTGAGTTCCAGTCTCGCCGATTGGGCACTGCGAAGTCGACCCTTGGGGTCGTACTTCCCTTTGACCTCTCGCCAGGCGTCGATGCGCTTGTCCATGCGCCGGTAGTCGGCAGCCGTCGTGAAACGATCCTTCGCGAGATAGACGCGGCCCCCGAGTTCGATCAGGTGAGCGTTGAGCGTATCGACGATGCTTTGGGTTTCATCGCGCACGGGGAGGTCGAGTGCCACCGTGGTCCCCTTCATCGGGAAGGACAGCAGCCCTTCGCCCTCTTCACCGCAGTCCTTGATCACTGACAACATCGAACTGCCGCCGGTGCGCCGCAGGAGATTGAGGAAACTCTTCACTCCTTCGGGTCCGGCTGCGTCGGGGATGACGCACTGGTACTGGGTGAAGCCGCGACTGCCGTAGAGGCGATTCCAGTTGCGGATGGCGTCGAGCGGATAGAAGAAGGTCTCAGGATGCTCGATCTTCCGCCGCATCGTGGATGGCTGAATGCCATAGAGCAGGGAGTTGAAGAGCGAAACCGTGAAGCGGGAGATCGCGAAGTCGGGCAGGACAAAAGGCAGGCCGGGCCAGTGCAGCGGCTGGGGTGTTCCAGGCAGCACTTCTTCCGTGCTCGCCCATCGGCCTCGCGCGAGAATCCCCCGGCCGAGTGAACCCGAAGCACCGAGTGTGTCGATCCATCCCATCGTGAAAGGGAATCGTCGCGCCGCATCCTTGAGACCGGCGAGATAGGAATCGATGTCGGGCATGCGCTCGGTTTCAATCGCCACCCAGGCCGAGGGAACGCGCGGCATCTTGAAGGTGACATCGAGAATGTGGCCGAGCAGGCCCATGCCGCCGATGGTCGCCTTGAAGAGGTCTGCGTTTTCAGTGCGCGAAGCAGTGACGATGTCGCCGCTTGCCAGGCGCATCCGGATATCGCTGACGTGCGCGCCGAAGCCGCCCGTCGCGTGGTGGTCCTTGCCGTGCACGTCGGCTGAAACCATGCCGCCGAGGGTGATGAACTGCGTGCCTGGCGCCACCGGAGCCACGAAGTTGCGACGCCAGAATGTGCGGTTGAGCTGGAGAAGTGAGAAACCCGCCTCGGCCCGAAGAACGCCCGTAGCCTCGTCGAACGACAGGATTCGGTCAGCGAGTCGGCACGAGGCCACGACACCGTCCGCAGGGTGAGGGAGTGACGAGTCGCCGTAAGAGCGCGCCAGGCCGCGGGTCAGTGTCGCGTCTTGCGTGATCGCTTCGATGTCCTCGGAGGACACCTCGCGTCCCGGCCCAAAGACACGCCCCCAGCCGGACAACATGGATTCCTGATTCACGCCGAGTCGAAGGCTAACAGGGGGTCCGTGGCTGTTGGAAGAGACCCCCCCGCCCGAACCACCGTCGCTGACGGCGGACGACAAACACAACCCGCCGTCATTGCGAGGCCCATTCGTATTGATATGGGCCGAAGCAACCCCGTCCCACCACTACCAACCTACAGCCTTCTCACGATGTTCGGGAAGTCCCGCCACACCGGGACGCCGCAGAAGTGCTCACCTTCCGTGCAGGTGGGCGTGATCCGCCCGCGGCGCAGAACGCACGGCGGCCCCATGTGCTTCGCTAGGCGCGGATGCACGGCGCGCACCTGCTCCAGCTCGTCCATCGACGCGCGATAGATCTCCTCCTGCGCGTTGAGGCACGTCCGCATCACCCACTTGTGGGCGAGATACATGAGCGAGCCCGACTCGTGGAATCTCAACGCGGTCGCGTTGGGGAGGACGTAAACCGCGTGCTCGTCGCGCACACCCATCGCGAGCAGTGTCTCTTTCGCCTGCCAGGCCGCGGCGATCGTTTCGTCGAACACCGCGCGCGCTTCGGCATTGGCGGCGATGAGTGGGGGGACGACGACGTCAGGCGCCTTCGTGTGGGTGAGGGTCAGCATGGGCCGCGAGGCCGGGGTCATGCGGTGGCGCTGATCCTGCGAGTCGGCGGTGTGCGAGAGCTTCTTGAGGAACGTGTAATTCGCGTGATGGGAGACGCGCGAGAGCGGCGAATACGGCGAGAGATCCATCGCGTCGAGGCGGTAGGGATTAAGCCCCGGGGAAAGAGCGCGCTCGATCGCGTCGTCGTCGGAGAGCGCCGAGCGGTCGAGACCCAGCACAGCGCGCATCGCGTCCGCGGTGATCTTCTCGGCGTTGGCAGTGTGATCGACGAGCAGAGACACGCGGGAGCCGAGCTGAGCGTCGATCTCGGCGGCGGTGGAAGCGGCGGCCGCAGCCGAGCGGGGCCAGCGCGACTCGACGATCTGATCTCCCTCGAAGGGAACCTCACCCACGCGCTCGAAGAAACCGGGGTCGTGCTCGCGGGCGAGCCGCACCATCTCGCCGATGACCGCACTCGCCTCGGTGGGCGTATCGGAAGATCGCGACATTCGATAGAGGCGATGCAGGACGATGCCCGAGAGGGAGTGAACCATCGATGTGAAAGCGCCGATAGGAATCACGTAACGCGCCACTTCTATCGCCTTCTTCTCGGCCTCGCGCGCGACTTTCTTTCGGCGCGCGTCCGATGCCGCGGGCGAGAGATGGCGGATGTCGCTGATGATCTCGGTGGTGTCCTTCACCAGGATCTGCGAAAGGCGGGCGTACGCTTCCCAGCCCTTCTCGATCGAAGCCTCGTAGATCGCGCCCGCCTCGACCGAAAGCCCGTCCGGCACATAGGCCCGCGCTTCGCCCAGTTTCACGAAACGCTGCGACGACTGTTCGGAGTTGTAGAAGGGGTGCGAGTGGAGGAAGGCCCACACGAACTGACGCGAAACGTTTTCGAGGCCGAACTCGAAGGTGGCGTGCTGGAAGACGGTGTGGTGACCTGCGCTGAAAGTGAGCGGGCCGATCGAGTCGCGCTGCTTGTCGGTGATCTCCGAATCGTCGATCACGCGCGGCGAGTAACACGTGCGCGCAGCCGCGATCGCCCCGTCATAGGCGCGCGGCCGTGCGGCGCGGAGTGTGACTTTCGGTGGACCGGTGAGGATCATCCTTTCCTCACCATTCTTCCATCTCGAACTTGAACCCGGACTTCTCGCAAATCCGCTTGATGTCTTCCATCAACTCACCGTTGCCGCACGTGAGCACCGTGGTGCTCCCGGCGGGCATGCGCGCCCTCAGCGCCGCGCCATCGACACTGCTGCCGAGGAGTGGCTTTGTCGATTTGTGCACGGCATCCTGAGCAGCGGCGACCTGGCTGTCGCTCGCCTGGGCCGCGTCCAAAAGCTCCTGCTCGCGAGTGGGAAGGCCCAGGAGCGAGCGGAACAGGTTGTTGGCGCGGCCCTGGGAGAGCTGAGCGTCGTTGAAATCGTCCGACGTGGGGCGGCTGACCGATCGCACGTAGGTGAAGTCGAACCCGGGGAATTTCTCGGCCGCGAGCTTCCGAAGCTCGTCGTCATACCCAAGCTCGCTCGGCGTTCGGTTCGCGTGGATCAGCGTGTATCGCACCGGCGAAGGTTTCCCAGCTTTCGTATCGTGCACCACTTGCTTCATCATCCCGACGAAGGGGGCAAGGCCTGTGCCGGTACCGACCATGACCACGTGCTCAGCACCTTCGGCCCGTTGGTCGAGCGTGAAGTTGCCGACGATGCGGTCCATGTAGCCGAGGGTGTCGCCCACATGAGGGCTTCCGGCAAAGAGCGACTCCGTGAATCGCCCGAACCGCCCAGGACCGATCTTCTCGAGCGTGACGTAGATCTCGAGTTCTCCGCCGGCCTTGGTCTCGTATGGCGCGGAGGCAATCGAGTAGGAATGCGTCACCGGCCGAAGTTTCGGCGTGCCGTCCTCGTTGAGCGTGGGTTCGTAGTGAACCCGCCCATCCGGTTCTTTGACCTTGGTGGTCAATTTGCAGTTCTCGCGGGTGAGCGCGATGTATTGCCCCGCCTTGTAGTCGGGGAAGGTGGTGCCGGCCTCAGCCTTCAGTCGGAATGTTGCGAGACCCGGAGCCACGTCCGTCCACGAACTGATCGCCCCGACCCTTTTTTCCGCCATGCCGAGGGATTCTAATGGGTGAGATGGACGGCAGGCGGAGCGACACCATGGCCGTCCATTTCTTTTGCCTGGCATGCAGGGGTGGAGCACCAGGTACCTGTCGGCAGAAAACACTTGACGCTGCCAGTGCGCTTCCTGTATTCACTCCCCACTCGTTGCCTTTGATCGCCGAGTCATGGAGGGTGGGGATGGTCACTCGTCGGATTCAATTGTTGTTCGTCATGCTGCTTGTCGGCGTCGTTCCATGGACCTACGCCCACGAAATCTTTGACGTTCGGGGCGTGAACGCGTTTCGCGGGGCGTCGGGCCTTCTCCCCGGTGAGTACGTTGACCCTCTAACGGGCGGCTTGACTCTCAATCAGGTCGATCTCGTCCTGCCAGGCCCGGCAGGCTTCGACCTCGTCATCCAGCGCAGCTAC
>JAYUUU010000185.1:0-1565 GCA_043754395.1 Vicinamibacteria bacterium | reverse complement strand
AGGTGAACTCACCGAACTCGTCCGTCGCCCGGAGGCTCGCGTTCGATTTGGAGCTCGACAGCGAATACCATGCGGTGAAGCTCAAGTTCCCACTCGCGCGCTTCTTGAACGCAATGTTGACGCCCTTGTAGTAGCTCTGACCTTCCATGATGTCGACGCGCCACGCCGCGACGCCTCTCGTGAAGCAGCCCTATACGGATCAGGCGAACTTTGGTTTCTCGAAACAGCTCGGGAAGAGCTACGCCGTTGAAGTCGATGGTGTCTACGCGCATGCCCAGGATCTGGGCACCCGCGTTTCGTCCAACGTGCGCATCAACGGCGGAGCGCGACGGTTCGCCGGGATCCTGCCTCAGTCGGGTGCTGCTCCCTGGCGAGTGGACATCATGGAAGGTCAGAGCTACTACAAGGGCGTCAACATTGCTTTCAAGAAGCGCGCGAGCGGCAACTTGAGCTTCACCGCATGGTATTCGCTGTCGAGCTCCAAATCGAACGCGAGCCTCCGGGCGACGGACGAGTTCGGTGAGTTCACCTCCCTCAATGCCTTTGACCCCTTCAACGAGGCGCAGATGGCTCCAACACGCACCGACGCCCGTCACCGAGTGACGATCAACGGCACGTGGAACGCCCCCGCTGGATTCCGGCTTTCTCCGGTCTTCCGTTACAAGTCGAAGACGCCTTACAACGTGATCAGCGGTGTCGATACCAACCGTGATGGCGTGAACTTCGACCTGCCTGCGGGTGTGACCACTTTGAACTCGGCGCGTGGGGCCGACTTCAAGCAATTCGACCTGCGTCTCGCGCGTCACTTCACTCTCATGAAGGACAAGCGGTTCGAGGTGATCGCCGAGGGTTTCAACATCACGAACGCCAAGAATCCTGCGGGATTCGTGGCGAGCCAGGCGTCCTCGCAGTTCGGCAAGCCGCAGGCGTTCGCCGGCGACTTCCAGCGCGGCGAGCAGCGTCTCTTCCAGCTCGGGGTCCGGTTCGAGTTCTAATGCTTAGCCAAGGGGGGCCAGACACGGACCCGGCCCCCCTTGGAACCCCCGGGCCTTCGCACGGCGAATCTTCGTGACGCTCCGGTCGCCTGAGTAAATCAGGCGACTGGCGCAGGGAGTCGCCGTGCTTCGGCCCAACTCTGTACCCAGGGGCCAGACACGGACCCGGCCCCCCTTGGAACCCCCCGGGCCTTCGCACGGCGAATCTTCGTGACGCTCCGGTCGCCTGAGTAATCAGGCGACTGGAGGCTAAGGAGTCGCCATGCTTCGGCCCAACTCTGGACTCATCGTGTGTCGTGAAAGGGGCCCCTTCAAGGGCCCTTTCGTTTTGCCCCGCCACGCTTGTTTTGCCTTGCGCTGGCGCGGCAGCGCATACTTACCCGTTCGGTTGCCGTGGCTCGGCCCGAAGGGAGAGACACATGGCACGAATCGATGCGCGTTGGCCTGACGAACCGGGGAACGCTGGACGGATACTTGGCCTTTGATCCCGTCGCAGGCCCTCGTACCCGCTCCCTGGTTCGGCGTCAGGTGTTTGGGCTCGCCGTCGCTTTCGTCCTGATTTCCGGGTTT
>JAYUUU010000184.1:0-2335 GCA_043754395.1 Vicinamibacteria bacterium | reverse complement strand
GAGCCCGAAGGCCGAGCCAGGCGCACGTCTTCGAGCGTCGCGAAACGGGTCTCGTTATCGGTCAGTGGCTCGACGACCACTTCCCCACGGATTCCGTGTGGCCGCAGGACGATACCGATGGTGACGCTGTCGGCCTCTTCCTTGGGGGAACGTAGCGATCCAGAGGTCACGAGGTAGCGAAGGCCGGATTTATTCCGGCCGAAGCGCGGGGGTTCTGGATCGCTCCGCGCCGCGGACCACTCCAGGGCAAAGTCGCTGGCGCTCGTTTGTCTGGGGGGCTGAGCACGGGAGTCCGTTGGCGAACTGCGGCCCCCCAGTTTAACTACGCAGCCAGCTTCTCGGCCTTCTTGTGGCCCTTGATGAGGCTGCGAACGGTGTCGGAGGGCTGGGCGCCCTTCGAGATCCAGTAGTCGACGCGGTCGGTCTTCAAGACGACCTTGCCGGGGTTCGCCCGGGGGTCGTAGTGTCCGACGATCTCAACGAACTTCCCGTCTCTCCACGCGCGTGAATCGGCGACAACGACGCGGTAATACGGCTTCTTGGTGGTTCCGGTACGGCGCAAACGAATAGCGAGCATCCCCTAGTTTCTCCCGAAAAGGCGTTCTATGACAACCCGGGCATGCCAAATCGTGAGGCGAGCTTGCGAAGCTTCGATCCTTTGGCGTTTTGCGCGGACATGAGTTTCATCATTTTTCTCGTCTGCTCGAACTGTTTGAGCAGGCGGTTCACATCTTCAACCTTGGTCCCGCTTCCCAAGGCCATCCGCTTGCGGCGCGAGCCGGAAATGATCTCGGGACGTTCCCGCTCCTCGTGAGTCATCGAGTCCAGAATGGCGACAAACCTCTTCATCTCACCCTCGCCCTGGGCCATCTGGTCGTCGTTCACCTTGGGGACGCCGGGGATCATGCGCACGAGATCGCCGATCTTCCCCATCTTCCGAACCTGCTTCAGCTGGTCGCGATAGTCGTCGAGCGAGAACTCGTTCTTCGCCATCTTGGAGGCGAGCTCGGCGGCTTTCTTCGGGTCGATCGATTCCTCGACCTTTTCGATCAGGCCCATCACGTCGCCCATGCCGAGAATACGGCCGGCCATGCGGGAGGGGTCGAAGAGTTCGAAGTCTTCAGGCTTCTCGCCCGTGCCCGCGAAGCGGATGGGGCAGCCGGTTACCGAAGCCGCTGAAAGCGCCGAGCCGCCGCGCGCATCGCCGTCGAGCTTGGTGAGGACGATGCCGGTGATGCCGATCTGCTCCTGGAAGGCGGACGCGCTCGTGAGGGCGTCCTGACCTGTCATCGCATCGGCAACGAAGAAGATCTCGGACGGTTCGGCCAGAGCTTTTTGGGCCTTGAGCTCGGCCATCAGGTCTTCGTCGATGTGGAGACGACCGGCGGTGTCGATGAGGAGAATGTCGTAGCCCATCGAACGGCACTCGGCGATGGCCTTCTTCACGATCTCGAGCGGCGCATCGGTCGGCGGCTGCATGAACTTGACGCCGATCTTCCCCGCGAGGATGCCCAGCTGTTCGCGCGCAGCGGGCCTCGCCACGTCGGTCGAGACCACGAGGGGATAGCGGCCGTTCTTCGAGAGGTACTTCGCGAGCTTCGACGTGGTCGTGGTTTTTCCTGACCCCTGAAGCCCGACCATCATGATGACGGTGGGAGTGCGCTTCGACTCTTTGAGCCGAGGCGACGACGCGCCGAGCAGGGCGATCATTTCGTCGCGCACGATGCGGACGACGGCCTGTCCGGGCGAGAGGCTCTTCAGCACCTCCTGGCCGACCGCCTTGGCTCGCACCTTTTCGAGGAAGTCCTTCGTGACCTTGAGGTTCACGTCGGCCTCGAGGAGCGCCACGCGAATGTCCTTCATCGCGGCATCGATATCGGCTTCGGTGAGCGAGCCTTGGCCGCGGAGCGCCTTGAAGACGCCTTGCAGCTTGTCAGAGAGTGAATCGAACACAGGTTAGAGGGCCGCGAAGTTTACCGCAGGGTGCGCGGGCCCCCGCGCTCGCGAAGGGCCGCGATGGGCCGGACCAGAATGGCGGCGGCTACCGTCTTCGGGTGGAGAAGCGAACCAAAACTCCTTCGACGAAAGTCGCCTCGATCTCATCATCGCCGTCCTCGAAGGTCGCGATGCGGCAGTCGAGGCCGGAGTCGTCGCCGGGGCAGCTCTTCTCGCGCCGCGCCTTGCCGAGTGCCTCTTCCATTTCGCGGCGCGGTGTCCCCTTGCGCCAATCGCGGTTTTGCGACGCGCTGCGGGAGGACGATGAGGTGGAAGACGACGAGGAGGACGACGACCGGCGCTGGGACCGGCCGGAGAAATCCACCCACGGGTCGAGGTA
>JAYUUU010000183.1:0-8111 GCA_043754395.1 Vicinamibacteria bacterium | reverse complement strand
GAGGTGACGATCGCGGCCTGGGTGGGGTCGGTGTCGACGTCGCGGGTGAAGGATCGGTCGATCTTCACCACGTCTAAAGGCAGGCTTCGCAAAAGGTCGAGGGAGGCGAAGCCGGTGCCGAAGTCGTCAAGGCTGATCGACACCCCCGCACTCCGCAACTCGCTCAGCACCCTCTTCGTTCCTTCAGGATCGGTCAGTGCGTTCGTTTCAGTTATCTCAACCGCGATCGCGGACGTGGGGAGGCCGTGCTTGTCGAGACCGGCCCGGATGTCGCGCACGAACGAGGGGTGGCGGAGCTGGATGGCCGAGGCGTTGACTGCCATCCGCAGCGGAGTGGCACGGAGCAGATTCAACTCGCGGATGGCGCCTAAGGCGAGGTCGAGGACGATCCGGCCCATGGGCACCACGAGGCCGGTGGCTTCCGCGATCGGGATGAAGGCATCGGGCGCCACGCGGCGGCCGAGAAGATCCTTGGACCGCACCAGGGCCTCGAAGCTGGTGACGCCGAGGTCGTGGGTCCGGGCGATTGGCTGGTACTCGAGGAAGAACGCATGGTCGCGCAAAGACCGGTGAAGGAAGCGGTTCATCTCAAGGCGTGCGGCCGCTTCGTTCGTCAGATCGCTTTCGAAGGCGACGGCCTGATCCTTACCGCGCTCCTTCGCGGCCAGAAGCGCGATATTCGCGTGACGCAACAGTTCGGCGGTGTCGACCGCGTGGGAAGGGAAGGCGGCGGTGCCAACACTCGCGCTGAGGAACAGCTCGTTGTCGTCGGCCACCCGGTAGGGCTCGCGCAGCCTGGCCACGATCTGCTGGGAAAAGACGATGCTGGAGCCGAGGTCGCACCCGCGCAGAAGCACCGCGAACTCGTCGGCTCCAAGGCGCGCCACGACGTCGACCGGCCGCACCAGGGAGAAAATGCGTTGGGCGGCGTCTTGCAAGACGAGGTCGCCCAGCCGATGGCCGAGGAAGTTCGCCGACTTGAATCGGTCGAGTCCGATGAGCACGACACTCACGGGGGCTCCGGTTCGCCTCGCTTCCGCGAGGGCTTGGTCGGTGGCGTTTCTGAAGTACGTCCGGTTCGGCAGGTCGGTGAGTGAATCATGCGACGCGAGACGCAGCGCCTCGGCTTCGGCTCTGCGCCTGTCGGTCAGGTCAACCAGAGTGACCACAATCGCGTGTTTGTCCTTGAGGCGGATCGAGCTGATGCCGAGCTCGACCATACGGATCTCCCCGTCCTTGCGCCGGATCTTCGTTTCGTACTGCGAGGGTCCGGGGCCGCGGGCCAGCATTCTGGCGGCCGCGCGCTCGCGGAGGCCAGGACGATCGTCCTCCGGGACGAGGTCCAAGACGGACAGGCCCGTGAGTTCGCCGATGGTGTAACCGAGTTCTTTGGCCGCGGCCTCGTTCGCGTAGACCACGTCCCCGTCCTGGTGCATGATCATGCCGTAGGCCGCACTGTCGGCGAAGATCCGAAAACGCTCTTCGCTTTCGCGCAGCATCTCGAACGCCCGCACCCGTGTCGAAATGTCCCTGAAGGTCCAGACGCGTCCGACCATCCGCTCGTTGACGTGGAGCGGCCGGGTTTCATGCTCGATAACGCGGCCGTCGTTGAACCGGCACAGGCCCTGGGAGCGCGCATCCTTGTCCGCCGCCATGGTGTCCACATGGTTCAGGAAGTCCGCGGGTTCCGTCAGGTGCTTAAGCAGGACCGCCATCACCTGCCGTTCGTCCCTGCCCATAAGCACCACACGCGGGACATCCCAGATTTCCACGAAGCGGTCGTTGTAGGTGAGGATATTGCCGTCCGTCCCGACCACGAAGATGCCGTCCGCCGCCGCGTCCAGCACGGCCGAGAGAAAGGACTCGGCACCCGCCGCGCTCGCCTGCTCCGGGGGGGCGGTCGCGAGGAGACGACTCAGGGCTCCCGTGCGGTGGGAGGACGAGGAGTCGGCGGTGGAGGACATTGGGAGAGCTTCGACCTTCTAAGGATCAAAACGACGCCTGACGAACGTCCGCCCGGGAGGTGCCTGACTTCCCGAACGCTCGCTCGGTACTTACCAGGATGCCCACGATTGTACCGGCACCGCCGCCCCTTCGCTACTGGTGGAGGGTCAGCCGATATCGGGTCGGCCCGGGCAGGAAGGGCGTCTTCTCGCCCTTGACCCAAGCTTCGTGGCCCGCGCCGAAATAGGGCGAGAGCGGGTGGGAGCTCTGACCGGCGGGCATGTGGAAGAGGCCCTGATCCTCCTGGCCCGGCGAAACCACGAAGCGCTCGGAGGCGCCGTTGTTGGGAGAAAGGACACGGGGCATGTGGTCATCGCCGGGCAGGGGGTCCTTTTTCATGTCCAGGAAACGCGAGAGCGCCGGCACCGCGGCGGAGAGGGGATGAGAGATGCGCGCAGCGTTTCGCTCCCCCCAGGTCCGTTCCGAAAGCTTTCGGCCGTCCTTGGTAAGTTCCTTGACCACCGCGCCGATCGCGTCTTTGAGCAGCGCGTCCCAGTCGGCGAACTTCGGGTCGAGGAGATGCGCGGGTCTTTCGGAGACAAGCGCCCAAAGCGGCCCCTCGCTCTGCCAGATCCGGCTGTACCTGAACTTCGGGTCTTTCTTGAGGGCGGGGGCGATGAGCGGCGCCATGACTCGGTCAAGGGTGGCGAGCCGGAACGCTTTCACGATGCGGTACCCCACGGAGTCAATAGCGGCTCGGCCCCCCCAATTCGTGATGAGGGTTTTCGCCTCGCGGAGAAGAGGGTCTTTGGTTGTCGTCGCATCGTCGAGCGTCGCGAGGGCTTTGCCCTGCCATCGTTCGAGGAACACCGCTTTGTTATCGAGCTGGATGTCCATGAGCTCGGACGCCGAGAATTTCTCTTTCGCGAACAGGTCGTCCCGGATCTGCCTGGCCCGGGCCCCAAGCGGATAGTTTCCTTCACCCATTATCGCGAGCATCGGCCCCGAGACCACGCGGGCGTTCGCGGTCCAGATCCTCCCGGACGGGGGATCGACCACCTTCGGCACATCGTCGCTTGCGACATACCCATCCCACTTGCGGGCCGCATCCGACCGCGTGACCGGCAGTCGGCCCTCGAATCCCACGCGCTTTGGAATCCGCCCGGCGACCGTCCACGCGATCCGGCCGGTGCGATCCGCGATCACCGCGTTCTGGGGGGGCGCCCCCGCGCCATGCGCGATCTCGATGGCTTGTTCGATGGTGTCCGCGGCCTCGATATCGAGAAGCTTCAGGTTCACGGCCTCAGGGTCATGGGCGGTCCACTGGTAGGCGCGCAGTTGGCCATTGTGATCGCGGTCGATGACCGGCCCCCAGAGGGTGTTGAGGATCTCAAGGGAGCGCGGGGGCGCGCCCGAGACGCGGACGGTTTCGGTGACGCGCTCGAACTCCTTCGGTCCCGAGGGAGTGAGGTAGGTGCCGGGCCGGGCTCCAGGCTCGAGGACAATGAGGTCGTTCCAATCGGCCTGGGTGTTGGTGAAACCCCACGCGACCCGACCGTTGCTACCCGCGACGATACCTGCGGTGCCGGGGAGAGAGACGCCGGTGATCGATCGTTCCAAGCCTCCCTCTTTGAAAATCAGGCGCAGCCTGTACCAGATGTTTGGAACGGTGATGTCGAGGTGCATGTCGTCAGCCACCATTGCCTGCCCCGTGGTGGAACGCGCCGCATCGACCGCCCAGTTGTTGCTGCCAATGTAAGGGAGGTTGTCCTCAGGCCCGAAGCGATCCGGCGACTCGTAGACGCGCGCGACCCGGGCGCTTAGGCCGGTGGTCCGTAGGTCGAAGATCTCCGGCCCGGGTATCGCCGCCTCTGGAATGGGATCACCCACAATCGGGGCGTCCCAGACGACGGTTCCGCGGGGCGCGAGGAAGTCGAACATAGCGGGGGGCAAGGAGTCACGCAGGACGGCGAGTGTGCTCTCGCGTTCTCCGCGGGATTCGTGGAGGGTGAGGAACATCGAGAGGACGCAAAGCACGGAGTCTTCGGCTTTCCAGGGCGAGGGATTCGCGCGAAGCAGGAGGTATTCGTAGCGTCTCGCTCGAAGGGCGGCGAGCCCCGCGTTGACGCCTTCGACATAGGCATCGGTGAGGCTCTTCTCCCGCGGTGTGAATCGCGCCACCACCCTCTGGGCGACCTGGCGGAACCGATGGATCCGCGCCGCTTCATCCACGTCGACGGTGGCGGGACCGATGAGTTCAGACAGTTCGCCCGCGGCCCTTCGGCGCATCAGGTCTATCTGAAAGAAACGTTCCTGCCCATGCAGGAAACCGGTTGCGCGGGCGACGTCTTTCCGGTCGTCGGCGCGGACGGTGGCGACCCCGTTCGCGTCGCGCTCGATGGTCACCGCACCCTTGAGCCCGTTAAGTGTTACTTCGCCCTCGAGTACCGGCAGGGAGCCGCGGAGCAGGAAGGTCAGGATCAAGCCCGCGAGGACCACCAGGGTCGCAAAGCCCAGGACGACGTTTCTAAAGACGCGTCGTCGTCTTTGGGCTCGCATGCTGAACTCAGTACTCCAGTAGTTTTCGTAGCGTGGGGAGGAGGTCGGACTTGGGCGACAACATTTCCTCGAGAGCCTCGGCGAAGGGGATGGGCGTGTCCGATCCACCGAGGCGGGTGACCGGCGCGTCGAGATCGTCGAAGGCTTCCTGCGAGATCGTGGCTGCGACCTCAGCGCCGAACCCGCTGGTGAGCGGCGCCTCATGCAGGATGAGGACGCGCGAGGTTCGACGCACGGAATCGAGGACCGTCCCCTTATCCCAGGGGACGAGGGTGCGCAGATCGATCACCTCGGCTTCGACACCTTCCTTCGAAAGCGCATTCGCCGCGTCGAGAGCCCAGTGCACGGCGACGCCATAGGCGACGATCGTGATGTCGTCACCGGCGCGCGCGACTCGTGCCTTGCCGAGGGCCGTCGTGTAGTAGCCCTCGGGGACGAGGCCCTTGAGCGAGCGGTAGAGGAGCTTGTGCTCCATGAAGAGAACGGGATTCGGTTCGGCGAGCGAGGAGAGCAACAGGCCCTTCGCGTCCTCGGGTGTCGCGGGCGCCACCACGCGCAGTCCGGCGACGTGGGTGAACCACGCCTCGACGTTTTGTGAATGGAACGGCCCCGCGCCGGTGCCGCCGCCTGAAGGCGTTCGAATCACGCAGGGGACACTCGTGCCCCAGCGGTAGTGAGTCTTCGCGAGGTTGTTGACGATCTGGTTGAACCCGCAGGAGATGAAGTCGCCAAACTGCATCTCGACCACCGGCACGAGACCGTCGATGGCGAGACCGAGGGCCGCGCCGAGCACGCCGGACTCGATGATGGGAGTGTTGCGCACGCGCGCCTTGCCGAATTCCTCCACAAAACCCTTGGTCACCTTGAAAGCACCGCCATACTCAGCGATGTCCTGGCCCATCAGAAGGATTCGAGGATCGCGCCGCATTCCGATCTGGAGGGCTTCGCTGATCGCGTCGATGTAGCGGATCTCGCGGGAGGGCGTGCCGGCGGGTGGGGAGGTTGACAGTGGGGAGGCGGCGTAGACCGCTTCGATTTCTCGGGCCCTTGTCGAGGTTGGCTCGGGGCTTTCGAGGGCTTCATCCGCGATGCGGTCGACTTCGGCCTTGAGGGTCTCCCGGAGTGTCTCGATTTCGAAGGTGCTGATGACGCCGCGAGCCTTCAATGCCGTTTCGAAACGGGCGATCGGATCCTTCCTCGACCACTCCTCGAAGAGTTTTGAGGGCACGTACGCGGTACCCGACGCTTCTTCGTGGCCGCGCATTCTGAAAGTCTCGAACTCGAGGAGCGTCGGCCCATCACCCGCGCGCGCCCGCGCCGCCGCCGTGGTGGTCGCTTCGTAGACCGCGAGGATGTCGTTGCCGTCCACGCTCTCCCCGGGCATGCCGTATCCGAGGGCACGATCGGAGAGACGCTTGCAGGCGTACTGCTCGCGCGTGGGTGTCGAGAGACCGTACTGATTGTTTTCGATCACGAAGATCACGGGCAGCTTCCAGACCGCGGCGAGGTTCAACGCCTCGTGGAAGTCGCCTTCGCTCGTGGAACCGTCGCCGGTGAAGGTGGCGGCGACGCGGGCGCTCCTCCGAAGCTGGCTCGCAAGCCCAAGGCCACAAGCTACCGGAAGCATCGCGCCGAGGTGCGAAATCATCCCGACCAGAGACTTCTCGGGCAGACCGAAATGGAAGGTGCGATCCCGTCCGTCGGTGAAACCTCCCGCCTTGCCGAAGAGCTGCCTGAAGAGGCGCAGCATGTCCACGGATCTGGTGGTGAACACACCCAGGTTCCGGTGCATCGGCAGAATCCAATCGTTCGAACGAAGCGCTGCGGTTACCCCCACCGCGATCGCTTCCTGCCCGATGCCGGAGAACCATTTGGAGAGCCGTCCCTGCCGGAGCAGAACCAACGCCTTCTCTTCGATGATGCGCGGGAGAAGCAGCGCGCGATGAAGAGCCCGAAGCTCGGCGGCCTGAAGCCGCGAGTGGGGGGCGATTTCCTCGGCGGTAATCACCACGGGTCCAGACCCGCTTGTATCAACGCTCTCCGCGGACATATGCGGGCGGAGTTTATCAGCGCGTTCTCCAGGAGGCCGGTATGGGCGAACTAAGATTCAGGTTCGATGAGCCTGATGCGCGCCGCCTTGTACCGTGGGTCTCCAAGGCTTTCGGTCGAAGAGATCCCTCGCCCCGCACCCGGCCCGGGCGAACTTCTCGTGAAGGTCGACGCGTGCGGTGTGTGCGGCACCGATGTCAAGAAGATTGACCATGCCCTTCTCGAGGGCCCGCGCGTCTTCGGCCACGAGATCGCCGGCGTGGTCGCGGGCATGGGGTCGGGCGTGGTCCGTTTCAAGGAAGGCGACCGCGTGGTCGTGCATCACCACATCCCGTGCCTCGCCTGCTTCTATTGCGACCGAAAGCTCTATGCTCAATGCGCGGTTTACAAGGAGAACGGAACCACCGCGGGTTTCGAGCCTTCAGGCGGCGGCTTCTCGGAGTACCTGAAGGCGGCGCCGCATATCGTTGAGCGGGGGACCATCGCGATTCCTCCCGCGATCCAGGCGGAGGTGGCGTGCCTGGTGGAGCCGGTGAACACGTGTCTCAAGGCCGTGGATCAGGCGGGCGTCAAACCCGGCGAGACCGTGCTCGTGGTGGGCCAGGGACCGATCGGCTCGATGCTGATGCAGCTCGCGATGGTTCGCGGCGCGCGCGCCTTGGTTTCAGACCTGTCGCCCCTTCGCCTGGACCTCGCGCGGAAACTTGGCGCCTCCGCCTTCGATGCGAAAGACCAGGGTCTTGACGCCTGGGTGCGCGAGGAGACGGCAGGACGCGGGGCCGATGTTGCGATTCTCGCGGCCACGGGCCAGCGCGCGTTCGAGGCCGCCGTCCAATCCACGCGCCCGGGCGGTCGCATCGTACCCTTCTCCGCGACTTCGAGGGGCGAGACCTACCAGGTGGACCTCGGGCTTCTCGCTGCCGCGGAGAAGCAGATCGTGAGCGTGTACAGTGCATCGGTGGACGTGCAGGAAGAGTCCGCCGATCTGGTGTTCTCCGGCCGCTTGAGGCTTGTTGAGCTTTTGACCGACTTCTTTCCCCTGGCGCGGATCAACGAAGCCATCGATCTTTTTCGCCGGCCGGCCCCCGCTACATTGAAGATCGTCATCGACATGAGGCTTGAGTGAAAGCCGCGGTGCTTCACGGCCCGGGAGACGTCCGCTTCGAGGACGTGCCCGCCCCCACGCCGGGCAAGGGCGAGATCGTGGTCAAAACCCTCGCGGCACTCACCTGCGGCACCGATTTGAAGGTGGTCCGGCGCGGCTACCACGCGAGGATGCTGCGTCCACCCTGCGTGTTCGGCCATGAATCGGCGGGCGAAGTGGCGGCAGTGGGCGAGGGTGTGACCTCGTTCAAACCCGGCGACCGGGTGGTGGCCGCGAACTCGGCGCCTTGCGGCGCGTGCCGGCAGTGCGCGCGCGGCCGCGAGAGTCTGTGCGAAGACCTGCTCTTCTGGAATGGGGCTTTCGCGGAGGCGTATCTCGTGCCGGCCCGCGTGGTGTTGAAGAACGTGGTCCTCCTGGGGGACGTCGAGCCGCGCGACGCGGCCATGGCCGAGCC
>JAYUUU010000182.1:0-3681 GCA_043754395.1 Vicinamibacteria bacterium | reverse complement strand
GGCAGTGGCGGCGGGCCGGAGCACAGAGTCCTTAACCAGGCGCCAGCGCACACCCGCGAGGCAGTTCGGCGCGTCCCTTCAATGGTCCAGGCGCGCAGGAGGAAACCACAATCTGGTCGCGGGCACTGAGCTGCGGGATGTGCGTGGCCACAGTGATGAAGTTGTGGTCAGCGGGGGACGGGACGTTACCTCGGTAACCGCGGGTGGCCGAGAGCGGACGTTCGCGTTCTTCGGCCACGACACCCTCGTGATCGGCGGACGGACGATTCTCACCCTGGGCGCGCGCGTCGACCGGTGGCGAAACCTCGAGGGGCGAAGCCTCACCACTCCGCTCGCGACCAACGTAGGCGTCGCTCGTGAATTCACGCCACGAAGCGAAACGGCATGGAGTCCCCGCGCCGGTCTGCTCTTTCGCGTGGATTCGAGAATCACGCTGACCGCCTCCGCCTACAAGGCGTTTCGGGCCCCGACGCTGAACGAGCTTTACCGCTCGTTTCGCGTGGGCAACGTGGTGACTCTCGCAAACGACGGCCTTGCCGCCGAGCGTCTGAGCGGCGGTGAGGCGGGGGCCCGGGTTTCGGGACTGAAGGGGCGTCTCCTCCTCAGCGGTTCGATGTTCTGGAGCGAGCTTCAAGGACCGGTCGCGAACGTGACGCTGCAAGCGACACCCGATCTCATCACCCGCGAGCGTCGCAACCTCGGCCGGACGCGTTCGCGCGGGGTTGAGATCGAAGGTGAGCTTCGGGCAAGGAAAGCCGTCTCAATGAACATCGGATACCTCTTCGTCGACTCGACGGTTCTCCGTTTCCCCGCGAATCGGAGTTTAGAGGGCCTGCGCCTGCCGCAAGTGGCCCGGCACCAGGCCACGTTCCAGGCGCGGTACGCGAAAGACCCCTTGACGGTCTCGGTCCAGAGCCGCGTGAGCGATGGGCAGTTCGATGACGATCAGAATCAGCTCGGCCTCGGCGGATACATGCTTCTCGATATCTTCGTCGCGCGGCGTGTGTCCCGAACCGTGGAGATCTTCGCCGCCGCGGAGAATGTGTTCGATCGTCGTTATGAGGTCGGGCGCACGGGCGTCACCACACTCGGTTCGCCTCGACTGATGCGCGCAGGGCTTCGGCTCAACCTCGAAGCACGTGAAACCGAAGGGCGGGCGGGCCGCCGCGTAAGGTCGCCTATCCTCGTGAAGTGAAGACCGACTCGCGCGTGTTGCTTCTCCTCTTGGGCATCGCGGTGCTGCTCTCTTTCGGCACGCCGCGCATCGTGACGTCGGCCGCGGCTCCCGAGGAATGGCCGATGTGGGGCGGCACTCCCGCGCGGAACATGGTGTCGGCCACGACGGGGCTGCCTTCGAAGTGGGACGCGGAAACGAAGGAGAACATCAAGTGGACGGCGGACCTTGGCGACCACAGCTACGGGAATCCTGTCGTCGCAGGCGGCCGGGTGTTCGTCGGCACCAACAACGAAAATCCCCGCGACCCGAACCAGAAGGGCGATCGTGGTGTCCTGATGGCGTTTCGCGAGTCCACGGGCGAGTTCCTCTGGCAGCACGCTCACGCGAAGCTCGAGTCGGGCCAGGCGAACGACTGGCCGCTACAGGGCATCGCTTCCTCTCCGTTCGTGGAAGGTGATCGCCTCTACTACGTATCCAACCGCGGCGTGCTGTTCTGCCTGCGTGTCGAGGACGGCAAGGTGATCTGGTCGTTCGACATGATCAAGGAACTCGGCGTTTTTCCGCACAACCTCGCGAACTCCTCACCCACCGGCATCGGTGATCTCGTTTTCGTGGGTACGTCGAACGGACACGACGAGAGCCACGTCAAAGTCCCATCTCCCAAAGCGCCCTCGATCATCGCCGTCAACAAGACCAGTGGAACACTCGTGTGGAGCGACAACTCCGCCGGCGACCGCATCCTGCATGGCCAATGGTCGCCTCCCGCGGCGGGTCTCATCGGCGGAATCGCCCAGGTGGTTTCCGCCCAGGGCGACGGCTGGGTGCGGGGATACGAAGCCGCGAGCGGAGCGAAGCTCTGGGAGTTCGACACCAACCCGAAGGACTCGACCTGGCCGAAAACACGCAACGAACTGATCTCGACCCCCGTCATCGTGAACGATCGCGTCTACATCGGAAACGGCCAGGATCCCGAGCACGGGGAAGGCGTCGGTAACTTCTACGCGATCGATGCGACGAAGCGCGGTGACATCACGCTCACCGGAAAGGTCTGGCAGGCGGCCACCATAAGGCGCACCATTTCGACCGCCGCGGTGGCGGACGGCCTTGTCTACATCGCCGACTTCAGCGGCTTCCTTCGCTGCCTGGATGAAAAAAACGGGAAGGAGATCTGGATGCACGATCTTTTCGCCGCGGTCTGGGGTTCGCCCTTCGTGGTCGACGGCAAGGTCTACATCACGGACGAAGACGGCGATGTCACGGTCATGGCCCACGGCCGCGAGAAGAAGGTCCTCGCGGAGACGAACATGGGCAGCGCGGTCTATGGCACGATCACTCCTGCAAACGGGGCGATCTTCCTGAACACTCAGACGAAGCTCTTCGCGATCGCCGCGAAGTAGGCGCGGACCTCCTTACCTCGCGGCCGTGCGTTTGCCGATCGCCCAGAGCGCGCCGGTGGTGCGGATGAAGATCTGGCCATCCGAGATGGCGGGCGAAGACAGGCTGTAGTCATCGAAGGCGTTCTCGGAGAGGATCTCGAAGTTCGGTCCCGCCTTTACCACGCTGGTCAGACCATCCTCGTTGGTGATGTAGAGCTTGCCGTCGGCGAGGACCGCTGACCCGCTGTAGGTGCCGGGGCGCAGGCGCTGCTGAGCGTAGATCTCCTTGCCGGTCCGGGCATCGAGGCACCACATGATGCCGCGGTCGTTGATCACGTACGTGTAGACGCCGTCGGTCACGGGGGTCGGAACATCGGGGCCGTCGTTGAACGACCACATCAGGTGCGACGACGTGACGTCGCCGCGTCCGCCCGACTTGAGCACGAGCATCGGCCGCACGCGAGTCGGCGCAATGATGAGGTCGTTGTGAACCACCGGCGAGGCCACGATCCGGTAGTTGCCGTTGTTCGTCGGATTGAGGCCAAGGGCGCGCCACAGCTCTTTGCCCGTCCCAATGTCGTGTCCGGTGACAACGTCAGCGCCGGTCACGACGATCTCCACGTTCTTCCCGTGCCGAAGCAGCGCGGGCGTCGAATAGGAATCGGGAGATTCCTTCTCCGCTTTCGTGGCACGCTCGACGCGCCAGAGGGTCTTGCCATCCTTCTTGTCGATGCGCAGGACATAGGAAGGGTCGTCGGTCTTCATCCCGTGGAGGACCTGGATGTACAGCGAGTCTTCGTGGAGCAGAGGCGACGAACCGTATCCCCAGTTGAGACCGAAAGCACCGTAGTCCTTCTGAATGTCGCGCGACCAGATTTCCTTGCCTTTGAAATCAAAGGCTTTCAGAATTCCGGTGCCCGTCATCACCCATACGTTCTTTCCGTCGGTCACGGGCGAGGGCGTCGACATGTTGTGCTTGCGCTGCTTGGAATCGCCGTCGCCCAGGAGCTGCTTCCAAAGCGTTGCGCCCTTCGTGCGATCGACGGCCCACAGGTACAGGCTCCCCGCGTCCGCCACATTCAAGAAGATGTGATTTCCCCAGACGATGGGTGTGGAGCCCGACAGGCC
>JAYUUU010000181.1:0-13404 GCA_043754395.1 Vicinamibacteria bacterium | reverse complement strand
CCGCCGCGGGCTCCGAGTGAATGTCCCGCCGTGATGATTCGCGGACCCGGGACGACGCCGTCGTCAATGGCCGCGCGCAGGCCCATGTCGATCCAGTCGCCGGCGCCCACGTTCCGCACCGTGGTGAAACCCGCGTCGAGCGTGCGTCGCGCGAGGACGGTGGCGCGGATCGACTGCTCGGGCACGGTCTGGCGCAAGGAGTTGATGGCGTCGACGTACCAGTTGTCGCCCGATTCGCCGGTGATGTGAACGTGCGCGTCGATGAAGCCGGGGAGGAGTGTCGCGTCACCAAGATCGATGACGCGAGCGCCCGCGGGAACCGCGATCCCGGAACCGGCGGCCTTGATCTTCCCGTTCTCGACAATCACGACACCGTTCGCGACCGTCGTTTCCTTCGTGCCATCGAAAAGGCGCGCGGCCTTGAGCGCAATCACCTCGGGTTTCGCCGCGGCAGGAGGAGCCTGCGCAACCGCGAGACTCGGGATAAGAAGGGCGAGGGAAAGAAGGCCGTGTTTCATGCGCGCGACTTTACCGAAGACGAGGGGAGTTACCGGTGCTATAAGTCGCGAATGCCCATCTCGCCCCGGTCGCTCCTCGTCCTCGCCCTGTCGGCCGCTACGGCTGGCGCCCAATCACCTGCCGCTCCCGCGCAAAGCGCTGAGCCCGCCTTCGACCTCGTGCTCGCGAACGGGCGAGTGGTCGATCCCGAAAGCGGCCTCGATGCCGTGCGATCCGTCGGCATCCGCGGCGGCCGGATCGCCGCGATTTCACGAACGCCACTGCGCGGCCAGACGACACTCGATGCGAAAGGCCTCGTGGTCGCGCCGGGCTTTATCGATCTGCACGCACACGGATATGACCTCGCGGCCGCGCGCATGCAGGCCTTCGATGGCGTGACCACGGCACTCGACCTCGAATCGGGCACCTTGCCCGTGAGTGTTGCCTACGACCGGGTCGCCAAAGAGGGCAGGCCGATCAACTACGGCTACTCCGCCTCCTGGCTCTTCGCCCGGATCGCGGAAAAGGAAAGCATGGAGCCCGATGGCGACCTCACATTCTTTCAGAAGGCTCAGGGCCGCAAAGGATGGCAGCACACGATCGCCACGCCTGAAGAAACCGCGCGCATCCTCGCGCGGATCGACCGCGGCCTTGCCGAGGGCGCTATCGGCATCGGCATCCTGGCGGGCTACGCGCCGGGATATGGACGCAAGGAAGCCTTCTCCGTGGCGCAACTGGCCGCGAAGCACGGCGTGCCGACTTTCACCCACGCGAGATACATGAGCGTGATCGAGCCCGACTCGTCTTTCGAGGGCCTCGCGGAGATCGTGTCTCTCGCCGCTTCAACCGGCGCGCACATGCATATCAACCATCTCAACAGCATTAGCGCGCGCGACATTCCGCGCATCGCGGAGATGTTGAAGGGTGCCAGGGCACGCGGCATTCCGATCACCACCGAGGCCTATCCCTACGGCGCGGGCTCGACGGTGGTGGGTGCAGAACTGTTTCGAGGCAACTGGCGCGAGCGCCTGGGCGGCGCTACGGCGGCCGACATCGAACTCGCGGGCAAGCCCTTCGATGACGCGACGCTTGCCGAAGCTCAGGCGAAGACACCGGGGGCGTGGATCGTGTCTCATTTCATGCGGCCCGACCGAAATCCCGCGGACCAGGCTTTCCTCGATGAATCAGTTCTGATGCCGGGCGGCGCCATAGCCTCGGACGCAATGCCCTGGACGACACCCGCAGGAGCCCCGGTTCCAGGCGATCAATGGCCCCTGGCCGAGGATGCGATCGCGCATCCGCGCAGCGCGGGAACGTTCACCCGTTTCTTGCGCGACTATGTCCGCGAGCGCAAGAAAGAGACGCTCGTCGAAGGATTGAGCCGGATGACCCTGATTCCCGCCCGCATTCTCGAAGCGAGCGTCCCGCAGATGAAAGCGAAGGGCCGCGTTCAGGTCGGCAAGGACGCCGACCTCGTGATCTTCGACCTCGCGACCGTCTCGGAGCGAGCGACGTTCGTCAAGCCCAGCCAGACCGCGGTGGGAATGCGATACGTCGTGGTGAACGGAACGCCCATCATCCGCGATGGTGAACTCGTTCGGGAAGCGAAGCCGGGACGCGCGATCCGAAGGGCCGTGACGGCGAGGTAGGGGGCGCTGCGCGTGCCCGCCGCGAGGCTACTCCGCGCGGGACCAGGGCAGCGTGCGGGGGTTTCGCGGAGGGAAACGGGAGTTCGCGCTAGGCCCCCGCTTGCGTCCCCCGAGGGGAGGCTTCGCGCCGGGGGTGACGTGGGTGTCCAATTTGCTTGGTAGGGATGCGGGTTCACGTTCACTTGGACGAGGTTCGGGGATTGCTTCGTCGCCCTCGTCCAGTTAGCTTCCTCGCAATGACGATCGCGATTCGTTGAACGAGCTGCTTCGTCCCCCGAGGGGAGGCTACGCGCTGCCCCTACGTTCGGCCCCGAAGTTCACGAACCGACGGACCGGATCGACGCTCACGGGGTCGCTTCGACCGGATCGCGTTCATTCTCGGCTCAGCGACCGGTTCAGTGGCTTACGCGAACGTGAGGACCGTCTTGATCTCTTCCGGGGCTCTCGTCATCGCCGTCAGGGCTTGTTCGAACGGGAGCCTTCGGGTAATGAGGTTCGAGAGCCAGCCGGGGCGGCGGAGTTCGAGAGTCTCGAGGTCGCGAATCGCCATCTCGAAGTGACGGCGGCCGGCCTTCACGGTTCCAAGGATCACGCGATTCCCGAGGACGATGTTTCGGTTCACGGTCGCGATGTCGAGGGTGATCGGCCGCGAGCCGCGGGTCACGCTCGCCAGGATGCAGATGCCTCCTTGAGCCAGCGCTTCGATCGCGGATGGAACCGCCATTTCCGAGCCGCTCGCGTCGATCACCACATCCTGGGCATTGGCGCCCCGGGTGGTATCGGCGAGGGACGTGGTCTTGATGCACAGATACCGGATGCCCGCCTCGGCGAGAAGTTTGTCCTTGCGGCCGCCTTCTTCTTCAAGTGACGCCACGATCACCTCATAACCGCGCAGGCGCAGGGCCGCCGCGCCGAGAATTCCGACGGGCCCCGCCCCCATGACGAGCGCCTTCTTGGGTTCCCACGAAAAGCGCGACTGGATCCGCATTGCGTGGTCGATGCCTTTCTCGAGAATCGAGAGAGGCTCGGCGAGCGTCGCGGTTTCCTTCAATTGATCCGGCACTTTGACGAGGTAGAACGTGTCCTCGGCGTAGGCCTCGGACATGAAGCCGTGCAGGCCGATGATGCCGCGCTCCTCGAAGTTGCCGGTGACGCACATGTCCTGCTCGCCGGTGAGGCAGGGCCGGCAGTAGTCACCGCAGGCACGCCGCAGCGTTGAAACCACGAGATCGCCTTCCTTCACCTTCGAACCGCGGGGCGCGTATTCGACCGTGCCGAGGTTCTCGTGGCCGATCACGAGGTAGTCCGAATCCGCGGGAGCGCGTCCGATCGCGCCGTGGTGAAGGTCGAGGTCGGTGGCGCAGATGCCTGCGGAGTGAACACGCACCACCGCTTCGTAGGGCTTGGGTTGGGGCTCTTGAACGTCCCGGCGGATGTGGAGGGAGTCCTTCGTCAAAGGCTTCACGGCGACGGCGCGCATGGAGTGATGATAGCTTCTCAAACCCTCCCCATGCCCCAGGAAGAAACCGCCCGGTCCGTGGTCCGCGAGGCCATCGACACCGCCGCCTTGTCGCGCACCGAGCGCGAGGACGGTGCCTTATGTGTCTTCACCGGCGTGGTTCGGAACCACAATGACGGGAAATCGGTCCTCTATCTCGAGTACGAGGGATACGAGGAGATGGTGGTTTCGATCTTCGATGAAATCGCGAGCGAGGCGAAGCAACGCTTTGGCGTCACCCGCGTGAGGATCGTGCATCGGCTGGGGCGCATGGAGATCGGCGAGACGAGTGTCGCGGTCGCGGTGTCCTCGCCCCATCGCAAAGAGGCCTTCGATGCCTGCCGCTTCGCGATCGACACGCTCAAACACAAAGCACCCATCTGGAAGAAAGAGTTTTACGCCGACGGTTCGTCGTGGCTCGAAGGCCCGGGCGGTTGCGCTCACCCATGAAGCACGATCCTCGGGGTTTGCCGCACGGTTTGCCCGGCGATCTGCCCGGCGATCTCAAGGACCGGTTCGGCCGGACCATCAACTACCTCCGCATTTCCCTCACCGATCACTGCAACCTGCGCTGCGTCTACTGCATGCCGCTCAAGGGCCTGACCTTCGCGCCCTCGGCCGAACTTTTGCAAGCGGATGAAATCGAACTCGTGGTGCGGGCCGCGGTCACTGTGGGCTTCCACAAGTTCCGGCTCACCGGTGGCGAGCCCACGCTCCGCGCTGATCTGGTCGACATCACCAGACGGATCAGTTCGGTCGAAGGCGTCACCGACCTCGCGATGACCACGAACGCGATCCTCCTGCCGAAGCTCGCGAAGCCCCTCAAGGGTGCGGGGATGACGCGGCTCAACATCCACGTCGACACCCTCGACGCCGAGCGCGTGAAGCGCCTCATGAGGTTCTCGTCGAAGGACGAGATCGAGGCCGGTATCCAGGCCGCCGAGGATGCGGGCTTCACTCCGATCAAGCTGAACTGCGTGGTGACGCGCGATTACAACGAACTCGACGTGGTGGATCTGGTGAAGCGCGCGGTGGACCGCGACTGGCAGGTTCGTTTCATCGAGCTGATGCCGCTCGGTGGTGGAGAACCCTCGCGCGTGGCCCTCTCGAACTACGTGCCGACGAAAGAGACGCGCGAACGAATCGAAGCAGCACTCGGCCCCCTCATTCCGCTTCCAGTCACGAACGCCGCCGACGAGTCGAGGAACTTCCGCTTCGAGCATGGCCGCGGTGTCGTGGGTTTCATCTCGCCGGTTTCCGAGCCCTACTGCGGCGGGTGCAATCGCATGCGCCTGACCGCCGACGGAAGGTTCCACCTGTGCCTCCTCAACGACGACGAAATGGATGTGAAAAAGGCCATCCGCGCGGGCGGAGGCCTCGAAGCCGTCGCGGCCATCCTCAGTAAAGCGGTGACGGCAAAACCCACGGGTCACCGGCTCGACGAGGGCCTCTCCACCGAAGATCGATCGATGTTCCAGATCGGCGGATGATGGTTCAGCACAGAAACACAACAAAACGTGCAGTTTGGGACTTCCCCCACCACAAATTGTGCTTTATGCTTTGGGCCGAACATGATGCAATGCCCCTCGTGCTCGGCGCCCCTGGTCTCGGGCGAGGCCCGCTGCGTTTCCTGCCACGCTCTTGTGAATCCTCCCGCGCAGGGTTCCTCGGCCCTGGCTCCGAGGCTGGTGACACCGCAAAGCATCGAGGGGCTCGGAACCCTCGGGAATCAGGAACTCCTCCCGCCAGGTTCCGCCCCTTCGCCGAGCGAGGTGGTCAAGAGTTCGCCTGATGCGGAATGGCGGCGCGAAGTTCTCGAACGAGTGCGCAAGCGGCGGCAGGTGCGAACGCACGCTCTGCCGCTTTTCGCCTCCGGCCAGGCCGCGCCGGCCGTCGAAGCCGCTCCGCCCGCAGTCGAGGTGGTTCCGCCTGTTGAAACCCACAGCGCGCACCACACCCCGGTCGCGGCCCTCTCGTTGGACGCGGTCATGATCGAGGAGCTCTCCGAGTCGCTCGACGCAGTGGATCCACGTCCCGTTCCTATGGCTCCGGATTTCCTCGCCGCGATCGAGGCCGGGACCCCCTCCGAGGTGTCGCCCGATCCTTACGATCTGCCTCTGCGTCCGGCCGAGACCGTAAGCCCGGTCGGGCTCTCTCGAACCGGTGAGGTCCCGAGCCAGAGTTTTGTCGAACGCCCGCGGCCCACCCTCGTCTCCGGGGCGTCGGGCCCGCGCTCGCTCGTAGCCGACCTTCCTCTGGTCGAGCCCTCGCGCGTGGAGCCACCTCCGGCCGAACTGCCGCCGCGGATCGCCCAGTCCACCATCAGTTCGCGCGCGGCTTCAATGAACGATCGGCTGCAGGCCGCGTTCATTGACATCGGTCTGTGGTCGGCGATGTGCGTCACCGCGTTCTATTTCGCGAGCCGCATCGCGCGAACCTCCATTATTGGCCTGGCTCCATCGTGGCCCGGTCTGCTGCTGTTCTCGCTGGTGATCGCGGCCTCGTATGTCCTCTTCTTCGGAGGCCTCTCGGGCGCCACGCCCGGAAAGATCGCCTGCGGCATCGAGGTGAAGCGATACGACGGCTCGTCCCTTGGGCCCCTTGCTTCGCTGGGACGCGGCTGTCTTGGCATCCTCGGCGTGGCGTTCCTCGGCCTTGGCGTATGGCCCGCCTTCTGGGATCGCGACCGGCGCACGCTGCACGACCGCGCCACGAATTCCCGCGTCACGATCGTCTGACCTCGCGGCGCGCCGCGAGGTCATTGCGAGGCCCAGTCCGTCTTGCGATGGCGCGAAGCAATCCCGTCCCGCCCCTACCAGGCCAGCAGGCCGCCCCTTCTTGCCCCCCCGCTTGAGAGAATGACCCCATGAACCTGACGCGGCGGCTGGCCTTCGTCCTCGCTACGGGTTTTGGGTCCGGGTATTCGCCCTTCGCCCCGGGAACTGCGGGCAGCGCGGTTGGCGTGGCGTTCGTCTGGGGGATGTCGTTCCTCGCTCTTCCCGGACAGATCGTTTCGGTTCTGATCGTTACCGTTTTATCGATGATCGCGGCCGACATCGTGGCGAAGGCCACCGGTCTTAAAGACCCCGGTCTCATCGTGGCGGACGAAATCGCGGGGATGATGGTGACCATGATCGCGATCCCGTTCACCCTTACGAATGTTCTCCTCGGCTTCATCCTCTTTCGCGTGATGGATGTGGTGAAGCCGCCACCCGCGCGCCAGTTCGAGCACTTCAAGGGCGGCATCGGCATCGTGGCGGACGACCTGATGGCCGGTGTCTACGCGCATCTCGCCCTTCGAGGCATTCTTGCGGTGATTGGCTGATGCAGGCGGAACTTCTCGCGATCGGCAGCGAACTTCTCGTTCCCGGGCGGCAGGAGACAAACGCCGCCACCATGACGCGCTATCTGCTCGAGCGTGGGTGCAAGGTCTTGGCCCGCACCACCATCGCGGACGACGCTCAGGCTCTGACCGATTCGTTCCGCCTCGCCTGGTCGCGCGCGGATCTGGTTATCGCCACCGGGGGCTTAGGTCCCACCGAAGACGACCTCACGCGCGAGTGCGCGGCCGCGGCCCTGGGCGTGACCCTCATTCGGGAGCCCTCCTACGTCGACTGGCTGAAAGAGCGTTTCAAGCAGTTCGGTCGCGTGATGCCGAGCGTGAATGAAAAGCAGGCGGACCGGCTCGATGGCGGACGCCTTCTCATGAACGCGAAGGGCACTGCTCCCGGCCAGATATTCGAACGCGACGGGAAGTTTCTGGTTCTGCTTCCCGGTCCACCGCGCGAGATGCTGCCGCTCTTCGAGCGTGAGGTTCTCCCCATCGTCGAGGCGAGCGCTTCGGGCGAGCGCATCGTGATGCGGGTGATTCGGATCGCCGGCATGGGCGAGAGCGATGTCGAGCAGCAGATCGCCCCGATCTACAAGACCTTCAAGAACCCGGTCACGACCATCCTCGGCGGCGCGTCCGAAGTCGAACTGCAGCTTGTCGGTACGGGGGCCAGCGACGCGGAGGCCGAGCAGCGGGTGGAGGAACTCGCGGTGAAGATCCGCGAAATGCTCGGCCCACGCATCTTCACCGAGAAGGGAGAGACGATCGAGCGCGTGGTCGCTGAGCTTCTGACCAGCCGCGGACTCAAGCTCGCGATCGCCGAGTCCTGCACGGGCGGTCTCGTTACGTCGCGTCTGGTCACGATCGCGGGGGCGTCATCGTTCCTCGATCGCGCCTTCGTGGCGTATTCGAATCAGGCCAAGAAGGACGAACTCGGCGTAACCGAAGCAACGCTCGCGTCTTTCGGGGCCGTGTCCGAAGAAACCGCGCGAGAGATGGCGCAGGGTGCATTGAAAGCGGCGAACGCGGACGTGGCGATCGCGATTACCGGCATCGCCGGACCGACCGGCGGAACCGCGGAGAAGCCCGTGGGTCTCGTGTGTTTCGCCCTCGAAGGCGCTCTAGGGACGCGCACGTCGCGCCGCGTGTTCCCTGCGGCCGATCGTGAGCGCGTGATTCAGCAGGCCTCGAACAGCGCTCTCGAGATTCTTCGCCGCGCCCTGGTGGGCTTCGAAGGTTGAACCTCGTCCTCCCGGCCCTCCTCGGCTACGGGATAGGTTCCATCCCGTTCAGCTTCCTCGTCGCGCGTCTTTTCGGCGTTGCGGATGTGCGGACGGTGGGCAGCGGCAACGTGGGCGCGACGAACGTCATGCGATCGGCGGGGAAGGGCCCGGGTCTCCTGGCCCTGGTGCTCGACGGACTGAAGGGCGCCGCCACGGTGTGGATCGCGCGAACTCTCTCGACTTCCGAACTCGAGATCTGCCTCGCCGGACTCACCGCGGTGATCGGGCATCTATTCCCGATATGGCTCGGGTTTCGAGGAGGGAAAGGGGTGGCGACGGGCGCCGGTCTCTTCATCCCACTCGCCCCCGCGGCCCTGGGCGCTGCGATGGTGGTCTTCATCGTCGTTCTTTTCGCCGCGCGCTACGTATCGCTCGCCTCGATACTCGCGAGCCTCAGCCTGCCGTTGGCCGCTTACCTGCTTGGCGCCGGGCCCGTGATTTCGCTGACCGCTCTTCTCGCCGCGCTGATGGTGGTGGCGAAGCATCACGCCAACATCACCCGTCTGATGAAGGGTGTCGAGCCGAAGCTCGGAGCGAAACGTTGAAGATCACCGTCCTCGGGGCCGGCGCATTCGGCACAGCTCTCGCGGTCCATCTCAGGCAACTCACGCACGACGTCACGGTCTGGACTCGGAGTGCCGCCAAGGCCGCGGAAATACCCGCGGGGTCGAATCAAGACGCGCTGAGCGGGATCGACTTCGAGCCCGGTCTTATCGCGTCCGTCGATCCAGCCACAGCACTTTTGGGCGCTGACCTTGCCGTGCTCGCGACGCCTTCTCCGGCAATCCGCGATGTTCTAAAGATGGTCACGGCGACGGTGCCGGGACTTCGTGTTGTTTGTGTCGCGAAGGGCATGGATCCGAGGTCTCTTGAAATCCATTCGCAGATCGCCGCGGCGGAGGCGCCCTCCTCCCCCTACTGCGCGCTCACCGGCCCCTCCTTCGCGCGAGAAGTGCTCGCCGGCCAACCCACCGCGATGGTGGCGGCTTCGGCTCAGGACAGCTTCGCCCGCGACGTCCAAACCGCGTTTTCCGGGCCAAGACTGCGGATCTACGAGAGCGGCGACGTCGTCGGAGCCGAACTCGCAGGCGCGCTCAAGAACGTGATCGCCATCGCGGCCGGGATGGTCGTGGGCCTCAAGTGCGGCGAGAACACCCGGGCGGCGCTCATCACGCGGGGTCTTGCGGAAATCGCTCGCCTCGTCGCGGCCTCGGGCGGCAAAGCGGAGACGGTGGCGGGCCTCGCCGGCCTCGGCGACCTGGTCCTCACCTGCGGTTCGAACCAGTCCCGGAACTTCCAGTTTGGACGTCTGGTCGCCGAGGGTCAAGACCCCGTCGAAGTGCTCCAGAGCCTGGGCACCGTCGAGGGCTTCCGGACCGCTTCCGCGGCATGTCTTCTGGGCGAGCGGATGGGGGTCGAAACTCCGATAGCACGGGAGGTTCGGGGGGTTCTGGTGCAAGGCGTCTCGCCCCGTGACGCGGTGGAAGCGCTGATGTTGCGCAGACTAAAAAGGGAAGTACACTAAGAAGCCGTTCCCACGACTAGAGGAGCTAAGGAAAGCTTGCCCGCCTACTTCATCAAGTACTCTGATGAGACCGGTCCTAAAACCCACGAATTCTCGTCCGGCGAGCTGATCCTCGGGCGAGCGCCCGACTGTCAAGTGGTCCTCAAGGACTTCGGCATTTCGAGACAGCATGCCAAGCTGATCGCGGACCCGGGCGGGGTCAGGATCATGGATCTCGGGTCGAAGAACGGCACGAAGATCAACGGCAATCTGGTCACCCAGGCCCCCCTTCGGGAAGGGGACAAGTTCTCTCTCGGCAGCCTCGAGATCCTCTTCGGCAAGACCGCCGAAGCCAAGGTGGCCTTCGACGACGAACCGATCGAGGCGTCGGGCACCATCGTTCGCAGCGTCGGCGACCTTTCAAAACTCCTCGCCGTCGAGTCGAAGCCCAAACCGGGCCAGTCCGCTTCGGCGGCCTCAGAGATCGCCCGCGCGAACCAGATCCTCAAGGTCTTGACCCGCGTGGCCGAAACACTGGTGGCTTCGCGGCCGGTGGAAGAAGTCCTGCAGCAGGTCATGGACATCGTGTTCGAATCGATCCCGGCCGAGCGCGGTTTCCTGATGCTCGCGGGCGAAGATAAGGACGCGAGCACGCTCACCGCGAAAGTCACGAAGTACCGTCAGAAGTCGCACGACCGCGGCAAAATCACGATTTCGAAGACCATCGCCCAGCGCGTCCTCTCCGACCGCGTGGCGATCCTTACCTCGGACGCTTTAGCCGACGCCCGTTTCAACTCCGGCGACTCGATCCGCATCAACCAGATCCGCAGCGCCATGGTGGCGCCTTTGTGGAACCGCGAGGAAGTGATCGGGATCATCCATCTCGACACCTCCGCCCTGACCCACGCTTTCACCGAGAACGACCTCGACCTTCTCTCCGCCCTCGCGAATTTCGCCGCGGTGGCGATCGAGCGCTCGCGCCTCAACGAGAAGATCGCGATGGAGGAGAAGAAGCGCGAGCGCCTCGGCCGCTTCCTCTCGCCCCAGGTCGCGAGCCGCATCATCGCCACCAACGACTCGCAGGGCTTCGAGCTCGGCGAACCCGAGGTGCGCGACGTGACCGTTCTTTTCGCGGACATCGTGGGCTTCACGAGCCTCTCCGAGAAGCTCACACCCACGGCCATCGGCCTGATCCTGAACGACTACCTGTCCCGCATGACCGACGCGATATTCCTGTATGAAGGAACGCTCGACAAGTACATCGGCGACGCCATCATGGCGGTCTTCGGCGCGCCCCTCGACATGCCCGATCACGCCGTGCGCGCGGTGAAAACCGCGATCGAGATGCGCGATCGTCTCGCGGAGTTCAACGCCGAGCGAAAGAACGGCCCGCTCCTCCAGATCCGTATCGGCATCAACTCGGGCAAAGCGGTCGCGGGAGAAATCGGCTCGGTCAACAAGCGCGAGTACACGGTGCTCGGCGACACCGTGAACACCGCGTCGCGCCTCGAAAGCTCGGTCGCGAAGCCCGGCCTGATCGTCATCGGTCCCAACACGTTCGCCGCGGTCGAGGGGCAGTTCAATCTCAGACCGATGGGCGAGTTCACGCTCAAGGGCAAGGAGAACAGGGTGATCGTCCACGAGGTGATGGGAGGACGCTCCACCGGTCCCACTCCCGCCACCAGCACCGTGAATGTCGCCAAGCTCGGGAGCTAGAGTCTCTTAGGACCCTGATGCCCAACAACGAGCCGATCGAGGGCCTCCAGCGGCTGGATGGAGGAAAGTCGCGCGGCTCCATTCTGTTCGCCCTTCTCGGGCTCCTGTTCCTGACCGCTCTGCTGCCTCTCGTCCTTACGTCCCGCTACCTGGTCATCCAGGCAAGGGCCGACCTCGAGCTCGATCAACGCTCCCTTCAAATGGCCAAGGTCCGCCATCTCTCCGAGTGGATCGCGCAATTTCGCACCTCGACCCGCGCGATCTCTCAGACCCTGGCCGCGAGTCTCGCGATTGACGCGCCCGTGCCTTACAAGAAACGCATCGACAGCCTCGGGGTGAGCCGGACCCTCGAAGCCTTCCCGGGCGAGGCGAGTTCCCTGGTCTCGGTGAAAGTGGTCGACCGCAACGGTTTCGGGGCGCAGTCCGGTCTGGCCCTTCCCGAAACGGCGATCGGCGCCGCCATTCAGTCGGCTTTCCTCACCGGACTCAAAGGCCAGACCACAATGACGCCGCCCCTCTGGTCGTCCACCCTGTCTGAACCCGTCGTCATCTCCGCAGAGCCGGTCAAGGACAGCAAGGGTTTCGCCCAGGCCGTGGTCATCGCCATCACCACCTTCGAGCCGGTGGTTCGGCTCACCCGACTCTCCGGCGAAGGTGGACTGCTCGACGTCTATGTTGTGAGCGCCGAAGGGCGGCTGGTCGCGCACTCGAACCCCGGCTTCGCCCCCACGGGCACGGATCTCAGGAACATTGACATCGTTCGAGAGTTCGTTCAGACGGGCGGCAAGGCCGCGGCTTCCATGCCTTTCTCCCTTCCCGGGCCCGATGGCGTGCCTCGGAGCATGCTGGGCACCTTCATTCGCGTCAACGACGACTCGGGTTGGGGAGTCATCGCCCAGATCGACGAAGCGAAGGCCTACGCCGGCGCCAATGCGATGCGGCGGAACTCGTTTGTGGTGGTGGGCCTCGTGAGCATCCTGGCCCTTGGCCTCGGCCTGTGGCTCTCGGGGGAGATCACCCGGCCGATCCGCCAGCTGCGCGACGCCGCCCTCCAACTGGCGCGGGGCGACTTCAAGACCCGGGTTTCCGTGAGGTCGCGCAACGAGGTGGGCGTCCTCGCCGACTCGTTCAACGTGATGGGCGAGCGCATCGAGCGGGCGGTCGATGAAATCCGCGAGGCCGCGAACACCAACCGCGAACTCTTCATCGGCACCATCCGCATGCTCGCAAACGCCATCGACGCGAAAGACCCCTACACCCGCGGCCATTCCGAGCGGGTTGCTTTTTACTCGACCATCGTGGCCAAGGAACTCGGTTTCTCGGAGCTCGAGATCGAGAACGTTCACCTCGCCGGCCTCATCCACGACGTCGGCAAGATCGGCATCGAAGACCGCATCCTGCGCAAACCGGCGGCTCTCACCGATGACGAGTACGAGATCATGAAGCAGCACCCCACCAAGGGCGCGCAGATTCTCGAAGCGGTCCCCAAGCTCAAGGCACTCGCCGGCCCCGGTCTGATGCATCACGAGAACTTCGACGGCAGCGGATATCCGGACGGCCTCAAGGGCGAGGAGATCCCTCTCCTCGGCCGCATGGTGAGCGTCGCCGACGCCTTCGACGCCATGACCACGGATCGTCCCTACTCCAAGGCCATGACTTTCGATGCCGCGGTGGCAAGGCTCCAGTTTCTCTCCGGCAAGAAGTTCGATTCACAATGCGTCGACGCCATGGCCCGCGCGGTGGCGTCGGGAGGACTCACGAGTGCGAAGGCCAGGGTGGCGGCGGTTGCCGCGCGCCGGGACGGTCCTCCGCTCAAGAGCGCTTCCTGAGTTCGGGCGGACCCCTTCGCTTCGCGAGGGGGCTTTTGGGTCGATGACGAACCCTCAGAGATGACGAACTATCAGAAAGGAGCCTTCATGCTGAAA
>JAYUUU010000180.1:0-2229 GCA_043754395.1 Vicinamibacteria bacterium | reverse complement strand
GAAGGTCCTCCACCAGGCCTTCGGAGCGCGCATGGATCCGCCGGGCTCGATGGCGAAGCTGATCGCGGACGGGCGCCTCGGCCGGAAGAATGCGAAAGGGTTCTACAAGTACACGGAAGGCTCGAAGTCGAAGGAAGTCGACGCATCCGTGTACACGCTGATGCCGAGCGGCGCGGGACAGAAGACGATGGACCCGAAGGTGATTCAGGAGCGGCTCTTCCACGCCTTCCTCAATGAGTCCGCCTACTGTCTTCAGGAGGGCATCCTTCGCAAGCCCGTGGACGGCGATGTGGGCGCCATCTTCGGCCTTGGTTTCCCGCCGTGGTGGGGCGGGCCGTTCCGCGCGATCGACAAGCTCGGCGCCGGAACCGTTCTTGAAACCCTCAAGCGGCTGCAGGGCCAGCACGGAGCGCGCTTCGACCCCGCTCCCATCCTCGGGGAATACGCGGCTTCGGGCCGCAAGTTCTATTGAACTCACAGCCTCCCGGAAACGGTAATGGCAACGGCCACAGGGGACCACTCCCGAAGGCGAGGTCCGCCCAAAGCAGGTCCCTCGTCAATCCGGGAAGGCTGCCCGGAATCGCCCGGGTCATTTCCAAGTTCGGCGCGCCTTTTGGAAAACGCTTTACGCGGAACCATTTCGAACTTCTGCGTCTGGCTTACTCCGCCTACGCCGGCCTCAAACGTTCGGCCCCGCTGATCCGCGAACGCGGCGCCAACATCTACACGCAGTGGACGGGAGATCCGGACGCTTTCGGCAGCGCCATCATGCTCGCCGCGATCCTCAAAAAGCTCGGCGCCGCTCAGGTTCATATCCTGACCGGAGCGCTCGGCCATCCGCAGAATGTTCAGATGGCGAGGGTCTGCAACATCGAATACTTCCATCCAAACGAAGGCCGCATCGAAGACGGCCTCGCGTGCATGGTCGATGCCTCCCCGCCTCTGGGGGCGCGCAACACCACGGGCGTCCGCCCGGAGCGCGATTTCTTCTTCGTGGCCGACCATCACACCGGGCTTGAAGAAGTCGAGCGGCAGAGTCGGGAGAGGGGCGTCCGCTCGATTCGTCACGCCTACGTGGGCCTTCCCGTCGGCTCGACCTCAGCCTTCATGGCATCGATCGGCCTCGCCTTCGGCGTGTGGGACGACATCGGCCCGAGAGGCCGCGCCGCCGCCGCGCTTGGGATTTACACGGACACCACCGCCCTCCTCCACGGCGCCACCGCGCTGGATTTTCGAATGTTCGAGAAGCTCACACGAGACGAAGAGACGCGCGACCTGCTCAGCGAGCTGCGCGACTATCGCGTTCCCTCCGAGTGGTACATGTACAAGTCCATCTCCACTCAGTGGATGATGAGCCAGGGTGCGGTGAAGATCGCCCCCATCGGCCGCGTGCCCGACGAACATCGCGACGTCATCGCCGAGATCGCGAGCGACCTGCTCCGCGTCGAAGGCACCTCGCTTGGCATCGCGGTCGCCTGGACGGATCGCGGCACCGAGGTTTCAGTCCGCGCCGACTCGCGCCTTCTCGGTTACGACAAAGACCGCATCATCCGCGTGGTCGAACATCTCCTCGACAAGACATTCCCCGGACTCTCGGGCTTCAAGTACGAGCGGCGTCCACCCCATCGCGTCGAAGGTGGCGCCTGCGCCGGCCACAATACCGTCGAGGATGCGGCGTTCCATCTCACCTTCCTCGATCATCCCGTGGGGTATCCGGAACTCGATCACTGCCGCGGATGCGCCCGCTCGCTGCTCTCCGCCCTCACCGAACTGAAGTTCCAGAACCCCGAAGAGATCCAGGGACTCATCTAAGTGTCGACGCGGAGCCGCACGGAAAAGCTCGGGGTCAAGCCCGGTCTGCGTGTGGCCGTGATGGGTCTCAAAGAGCCGGGGTTCTTGGATGAACTCACACAAGCCGGGGCAAAGGTGGCGGTTCGCCCCGGGACGGGCCCCTTCGACATGATCATCCTCCGCCTCGATGCGACCTCGGACCTTCCCCTCCTTCTCGATGCGAAAAAACGTATCGTCCCGAACGGAATGATCTGGGCAGTGTGGCCGAAAGGCCGGAAGGAGTTCCGTGAAGATGACATTCGGCACTTCGGTCCGCAGGCGGGTCTGGTCGACGTGAAAGTGATGGCCTTCTCGGACCTCCTTTCGGGTTTGAAGCTCGTCATTCCCCTCGCTCTGCGATGAACGGCGCTACCGCGGAAACCCACGGCGCCGAGCCCG
>JAYUUU010000179.1:0-4746 GCA_043754395.1 Vicinamibacteria bacterium | reverse complement strand
TCCTGCATCGCCCAGTGGTCCTGGGTGCAGCCCATCGCGTATTTGGTCCCTTCGCGGGTAAGCGAACCGCCGGAACGGAACCAGGGAGAAGCCGATGTGCGGAGCGGCTGGACATCGACGCCCACGCCCTGCCCGACTTTGCCGGCGCGCTTGCGGCCCGCGCCAAGGTGGACGGTGACGGTGTCGTCGGGATGGCCGGGGACCACCCACGCCGGGATCGAAACAGACTCGCTACCGACCTTCAGGCTGACCCGCTCTACCCAGGTGCCGCGCGCCGAACCTTCAGGAGTAGGCACATGGAGGCGGGCCGCGGTCTTGGGCGAAAGCAGCGCCGCGTTGTCCCAGGTGAGCTTGGTGAGGGGCTTGGGGAGTTCCTGCATCCAGCCGTTGTTCGCGTAACGGCCGTCGAGGACGTTCGGGTCGAGGCGGAAGGCGATGTCGAGATCGCCCTGATTTGCCGCGGGCTTGGTCTGCATCCACGCGCCCGCCACGGTTTTCGCGGCGACGGTTGGGAGTGCGGAGGCTGGGAGCACGCCGTCGTGAACGATGCGACGCCACGAGGTCTCAAAATTCGCGGTGGCCGGAACCTTCATCCGCCACGCGGCGCGAACGATCTCGTAACCGGTGGTGGTGGAATCGCCCAAAAGCGCCTGGACAAGTTCGTGGGCGCTCTTGCCGTCGTAGAGCGGAGCGATAAGCGGCTGCTGGACCGCGAGCGTGCCGTCAAAGGCGCGCGCGTCGCTCCAGGCTTCAAGAGCGTGGGCCTCGGGCAGATGCCAGTGGCAGAGTTCCGAGGTTTCGTCGTCGAACTGGCCGAGATGGACGCGGAGCGCCACCTTGGCCTGGTCCTTGAGAGCCGCGGTGAAACCGCTATCCGGGGAGGAAGTCGAAACCGGATTGCCGCCGGCGATGAAGAGGGCGCCCACCTTGCCCGCGGCCATGTCGGCGGCGAGGGCTTCGATGGAGTTCTCGGCGGAAGGAGGATTCGCTTCGACGGGCTCCGTGAGGACCACCGCGGTGCCGACGCTGCCGAGCTTTTCGTTGATGGCGTGACCGAGGGCGTGAACAAAAGCAGGCTGCGACTCCCCCACCATCACGACACTCCGGGAGGGACGCGCCTTCACGTCCTTGATCATGGCGGCCACGATCGATTTGGCGGTGTCGGACGCGGGCAACGCACCCTTCTCGACCGAAAGGCCCAACTCGGACGCAAGTTCGCGCGCAATGCCTTCCACCTCGGCCGCACGCACCGCGACGCGGTGATCCGCATTTCCGCCGGTGACCGAAACCGAACTCTCCGCCATGTAAAGGCGGTTCATTTCGCGGTTGGTGTCGTCGGAAGCGCGGCGTGCTATGAAAGCGCGGGCATTCGCTACCTTGTCTCCCCCCGAACCGAGAAAATCGGCGTCGAGCGAGACGATCACATCGGCTTCGGCGAAGTTGTAGACCGCCTGCAAGGGACGACCGAAGGCGGCGCGTGCGCCATCCATCGCGTTGCGCCGCGAGATCGGATCGTGGACATGCCACTTGGCCATCGGGTACTGCTTCAAAAGCTCGCCAATCTGCGCGGCCAGGGTCGGCGAGGTGACCGTCGTGGTCAGCAGGCGCAGCCCTTCGCCCTTGAGCGCTTTCTGCGCGTCGAGCACGGGGCGGATCGCGGCCACGAACGCCGCCCAGGTGCTGGTCTCTGTGCGATACAGGACGCTCTTCGACCGGTCCGGATCGTAGAGATTGAGAATCTCGGCCTGGGCGAAATGGTCGGTGGAACCAAGGCTTCCCGGATGCTCGGGATTGCCTTCGATCTTGGTCGGCCGCCCCATGTGGCTCTCGACGAGTACGCCCTGCGCGGCGCCATCGGTGGAGAGGACCGTCGCGAAGTAGACGGGCTTGCCGGGAATGAACTGCTCGGGTGCTTTGACGTAGGGAACGATCGCTTCGGCAGGCTGGCGGGTGCAGGCCGAGGAAAGTCCGGCGAGTGCGACCGATGCGCCCATCAGTTGCAGGAACTGGCGGCGGCCTTCAGGGTCGGTGAACTCCGACGCCTTCTCCGGGAACTCCCGATGAAGCCAGACCTTGATGTCCTCGGAATCGGTCAATTCGTCGAGGCTGCGCCAGAACTTGGGCTTCCCCGGGGAGGCGCCCTTCGAAATACGGGTCACTTGCGAAATCGGGATATGAGCGTCGGTCATCGTTTCCGTTCTGGGGAGTTCCGTTCTAGGCCTAGCGATGACAGGTGGAGCAGGAGACGCGGGGATTGGCGTGATACTCGGCGCGCAGTTTGGCGCCCGCCTGAAGCTGGTCGACCGGCGGGTACCAGACCGGCTGAAACACCTCGGACTTGGGCCGCAGGAACTTTTCCGGATTGCGATGACAGTCAAGACACCAGTTCATCTGAAGCGACTGGGCCTGATAGACGAGGGGCATTTCGCCGATCTGGCCGTGGCAGGTGGTGCAGCCGACGCCCTTGTTCACGTGGGCCGAATGATTGAAGTAGGCGTAGTCTGGAAGGTCGTTCACCTTCCGCCACTCGAGCGACTTTCCCGAGCGATAGCTCTCCCGCACCGGCTCGAGCATCGGGGCCTGCGCCCAAATCTGCGAGTGGCAGTTCATGCAGGTCTGGGTGGGCGGAATGGAAGCTGAAGCCGAAGTCTCGACCGAGGTGTGGCAATAACGGCAGTCGATGCCGATGCCCGTGGTGTGGTGATTGTGCGAGAACGGAACGGCCTGGTCGTAAGGCGTCCCTTCGCCCGTCGCGTAGCCGGAACGGGCCAGCAGAAACAAGGTCAGCAGCACGCTCCCGCCGATCGCAGCGCCTGCGGCGAGGCTCGCTTGAGACAGTCCATTGGCCTGCTTCGGAAAGAGCTGCGGCATTTGGTCGCGGATTCTATGTGCGCTTCCGCCAGCCGATCAAGAGCCTTGAATCTTTTTGGCGCTTAAGTCGCGTCGTCCCTTCAGTGAAAACCGAACGGATGTTTGGACACGCGGAGCCGTTCCATGTTCCACTCCAGGCTGCCCCGGCTGCCCCGAACCTCCATGCTCCAACCATCGACGAAGGAAAAAATGCACCCGCGAAATCGTTTTCGCGGCGGCTACGACTTTCGTGAACTCACGGCCTCGAGTCCAGCACTCGCCAAACACGTGCGGCCGAACGCGCACGGAGATCTCTCGATCGACTACGCGGATGAAGCAGCGGTCATCGCTCTCAATCGAGCCCTGCTGGGGCAGGCGTACGGGCTCTCCTCGTGGGAAGTCCCGCGCGGTTATCTGTGTCCCCCGATTCCGGGCAGGAGCGACTACGTCCATCACGTCGCCGATCTCCTTGGCGAAGGAAATTCTTCTGTGCCCCGCGGCGCCGCCGTCCGCGTGCTCGATATCGGGGTCGGCGCCTCTTGCATCTATCCCCTGATCGGCGCGAGTGAATACGGCTGGAGCTTTGTGGGATCGGACATCGATTCCCTCGCCATCGACTCGGCGCGCCGCATCGTCGCCCTGAACCCGAAGGTCGCGGACCTGATCGAGTGCCGCCTGCAAAAAGACCGGACACGTTGCTTCGCGGGAGTTATTGGAGCCGGCGAGTTCTTCGACCTCTCAATGAGCAATCCCCCGTTTCACGCATCGGCCGCGGAGGCGAACCTCGGGAATGAACGGAAGAGACGCAACCTCAGAATCCCGCCGGCAAAGTCTTCGCCTCGGAACTTCGGCGGCCAGGGAGGCGAACTGTGGTGTCCGGGCGGCGAACTCGGTTTCATCCTGAGGATGATCGAGGAGAGCGTTTCACAAAAAGCCCATTGCCGATGGTTCACGACGCTCGTTTCGAAGAGCGCTCACCTCCCCCGCCTCGAGAGTGCCGCGCACGAGGCCGGAGCATCGGATGTGCGCGCGATCGACATGGCCCAGGGACAGAAGAAGAGCCGTCTCCTCGCCTGGACGTTCGCGGCGGGCGACGCTAAGGCTTCAGCGAGACCAGCACGATCACGAGGTTGAAAAAGCCGGAGACGACGATGGATGCGACCACGGCCATGATCGCGGCATCAAGGTCGCGCGGCTGCAGGAAGAGATAGAGCCATATCGCAATCGCCAGGGCCGCGATGTCGATCGCCGCCATGAGGGCGATCATGGGTTTCTTAAGGCGGCGCTTCGGTGCGGTCTCAGACATGCGGGGCATTATGACGCCCACCGCCCTTTCCCTTGATACACTTTCGACGCTTCACTTCTTGAGGAGATACAAGGAAGTCCCATGACCTACGTGATCGCCGAGCCGTGCATCGGAACCAAGGACAGTGCCTGCGTCGAAGTGTGCCCCGTCGACTGCATCCATCCCAAGAAGGATTCTCCCGAGCACGCTGCCGCCACCCAGCTCTACATCGATCCCGACTCCTGCATCGACTGTGGCGCGTGCGTCCCCGTCTGCCCGGTTCAGGCCATCTTCCCGCAGGACGAACTTCCGGATAACTGGAAGAACTACACGGAAATCAACGCGAAGTACTTCCAGAAGTAGAAGCGCTTCGCCTCTTTTGAGGGGCCCTCCATGACCGAAGTCCGGGTGAAGTTCAAGAAGCCCGCGAAGCTCGGTCAGGACGCGGCCCTCGCCCTCGAGGACTACGCGAGGGTGTCGTCCACCTTCGACGCCGCGGTGGTTTTCGACTCGCATCATCAAGTCACCGCCGTCTCGCTCGCCGCCGGGAAGAATCCGGTGAGCGAAAAGGTGGTCGAGGACATCGAGCATTTCTTCGACTCGCTCGCCTC
>JAYUUU010000178.1:0-4519 GCA_043754395.1 Vicinamibacteria bacterium | reverse complement strand
GCTGTGGCTTCGCCCGATGGGGGCCCTCGAGGCCCAGCCGCTTCCGGGCACGGAGGGAGTGGAGCAGCCTTTCTGGTCTCCGGACAGCCGTCACGTGGGATTTGCCGCCAGTGGCAAGCTCAAGAAGATTGACATCAGCGGCGGCCCGCCCCAGAACCTTTGCGACGTTGTTGGCTTCACCGGCGGAACGTGGAACCGCGAGGGAGTGCTTGTCTTCTCCGAGGGCGGGAGGCTCTTCCGAGTCTCCGAGGCGGGCGGACCGCGATCGGACCTGGGTTCGTCGGAGCAGACGGGCTCCGCTTATCTTCCAGCGTTTCTGCCGGACGGCCGGCACTTCATCTACAGCACGGCCCCCCAGGGGTTGCGGGTAGCCTCCCTTGACGGGGGGCCATCAATACAGGTGCTCGATGTCAGGTCGATGGCCGCGTACGCGTCACCGGGATTCCTGCTGTATCACCGCGAGGGCGCGCTGTTCGCGCACGCGTTCGACGCCAAGCGACTCCAGCTTGCCGGGGAGCCCGTGCGCGTGGCGGATGAGGTCGCTCTGGGTAGCGCAGGCATGCGCGCGGCGTTCTCCGTGTCGGACACGGGCGTGCTCGTGTTTCGCACGGGAAGGGTGTCCGAGAGTGTCGTCGAGCTTTCGTGGATGAGTCGAACCGGCAAAGCGATGGGTACGGTCGGTGAACCCGCCAGTTACAATCAAATCCGGCTCTCCCCCGACGAGAAGCGCGTGGCGATGCAGGGGGGGCCGTGGGCGACTTCGCGCCTCTTCACTCTCGACCTCGGCAGCCGGATCACGAGCGGTCTCACCTTCAACGACGACGGTCTTTCGACCCTGGCGGACCCGGTGTGGCGGCCGGATGGACGCGCTCTTGCGTTCCGCGCGCAGCGGAATGGCAAGCGTGGTTTCTATCAGCAGATCCTCGGCACGCGCGACGCCACCGTGGTGTTTGAGCTTCCTGATGTCCGGAGGGCCCTTTCCGACTGGTCACCCGACGGCAGGTTCCTCCTCTTCCAAACGCCCTCGCCCTCCGAGTTGTACGCGGCGCCGCTGTCAGGCGACCCCAAACCGGTCCTGCTCGCGAAATCGCAGAAGACCATCGACTCGCCTCACTTCTCCCCGGACGGCAAATGGGTCTCCTACAACACGGACGAATCAGGCACACCCGAGACCTGGGTGACCTCGTTTCCCGCCGCCGACCACCGGCAGCAGGTGTCATCGCGCGGGGGCGGCCAGGCGCGCTGGCGCGCGGACGGGAAGGAACTCTTCTACCTCACGCTCGACGGGCAGATGATGTCGGCGGCGATTGAGTCCGACCCGAAGACGGGCGCGCTCGAGTTCAAAGCGCCGACCTTGCTCTTTCAGTCGCCCATCGCCCGCCCGAACATGGGGCTCGACCAGTACGACGTCACCCGCGACGGCCAGCGCTTCATCTTCCTGAAGCCGCGCATCGATCCAAACGCGGCCACCGAGCCGCTCGCCCCCATCGCGGTCATGGTGAACTGGCAGGCGGGGCTTACGAAATGAGGCTCTTGCCGGGCGCCCGGCTTGGCCCCTACGAGATCGTCTCGGCCATCGGCGCGGGTGGGATGGGCGAGGTGTTTCGCGCGCGGGACACGAAGCTCAACCGCGATGTCGCCATCAAGGTCCTGCCTGCGGCGTTCGCCGACGATCCCGAACGACTCGCGCGGTTCACTCGCGAGGCGCAAACGTTGGCGTCGCTGAACCATCCCAACATCGCGACGATCTACGGGATTGAGGAGATTGCTTCGTCGGCTTCCTCAGCCGACCTCCTCGCAATGACGAAGGGTGCGTCCCCAGGCGACCCCATCGCAATGACGAAGGGTGGTGACGAGGGAGCTGGCGTGGCGATGGCAACGGGGGCGGCGGCGCACTCGGCCGGCGCGACGGGCGCCTCCCGAGCGCTCGTGATGGAGTTAGTCGAGGGCGAGGATCTCTCCGTCCACATCGCGCGCGGGCCGATACCCATCGCCGAGGCCCTCCCTATCGCGCGACAGATCGCCGAGGCGCTTGAAGCCGCCCATGAGCAGGGCATCGTCCATCGCGACCTCAAACCCGCCAACATCAAGGTGCGGTCAGATGGCACGGTCAAGGTTCTCGACTTCGGATTGGCCAAGGCCATGGACGGCGGGAGTGCCACTAACTCCGCAATGTCGCAATCCCCCACGATGTCGCGCCACATGACCGAAATGGGAATGATCATCGGCACCGCGGCCTACATGTCGCCCGAGCAGGCGAAGGGCAAGACCGTCGACAAGCGCACCGACATCTGGGCCTTCGGGGTCGTTCTGTACGAGATGCTCACCGGCAGACGCGCGTTCAAGGGCGAGGACGTTTCGGAGACCCTTGCCGCGGTCCTGATGACAACGCTCTCGATGGACGCCTTACCGCCCACCACGCCGCCCGCGATCGTCTCGCTCATTCGACGTTGCCTGGCGCGCGATCCCAGAAACCGGCTCCGTGATATCGGCGACGCGCGGCTCGTACTGGTCGACGACGCCTACACCACGAACCCAGCCGCGACCGGCACGATCGCGCCGGTCGCATCGAGACTGCCGTGGATCGTCGCGGCTGTCGCCACGCTGGCGTTGCTGGCCCTCGCCGCATGGACCTTTTCCTCACGCGCGGTTCCCACCGAGTCGCGCGCCATCGTCACTACGCTACTTCCACCCGCGAACGGCGAGTTCGCGTTCACGATTCCGTATGCGATGCCTGCTATTTCGCCGGACGGCACGCGCGTGGTGTACGGCGCGAAAGACCAGTCCGGCAGGCAACAGTTGTGGCTGCGCCAGCTGGATTCGCCAACGGCGCGGGCGTTGCCCGGCACTGAAGATGCCGCGACGCCGTTCTGGGCGCCGGACAACCGCTGGGTGGGTTTCGGCCAGGGCAACAAATTGAAGAAGATCGATGTTCAGGGTGGCCCGCCAGTCGCCGTCGCGGATCTCCCATCCGCACTGCGAGGCGGGAGCTGGAACCGCCAGGGTGTCATTGTCGTTGGTGTCATGTTCGGCCCGATCTTGCGCGTCGCCCCCTCCGGGGGGGGAGCCGTGCCGATTGCGGGCACGGACGGACGCCATCCGTGGTTCCTGCCAGACGGCCGTCATTTTCTCTATCAGAACGCCAGACAGGTCCGCGTGGTCGATCTGAACGAGGCGGGGACCTCAGGCAAGCCGATCGTGGAGACGGATTCACCCGCGGTGTACTCCGAGGGACACCTGCTCTACCTTCGCGGGAACACCTTGATGGCGCAGCCGTTCGATGCCGGGCGACTGGAAACCACGGGGGATGCCGTGTCCGTTGCGGATGCCATCCCGACGTTCACTACGGGTTCCCGCATCCCTGGGTTTGCGGTCTCACCGGCGGGGCTCCTCCTCTATCAGAGCGGTGGCGCGGGCACGAAGTCTCTCCTGGTTTGGAAAGACCGGCAGGGAAAGGAACTCGGCGCGCTGCCGGAGGCGCGGATCATCAGCGGCATGACGTTGTCGCCCGACGGCACACGCGTCGCCCTCGCCCAGTGGGACCTCGGGACGCCGACCAATGACCTGTGGATCTACGCGCTGGATCGCGGAATTTCCACCCGCTTCACATCCGGTCCCGAGAACGACGCGGCCCCGGTGTGGTCACCTGACGGCACCATGCTCTACTTCAGCTCAAACCCGAATAGTGGCGCGTACAAGATCTTCCGAAAACCCTCAAACGGGACGGGGAAGGTCGAACTCGTGCTGGAAGACTCATCGTCCGTGTTTCCGAACAGTATCTCGCCCGACGGCAAGCTGCTGCTGTACCGCCGCGATACCCACGCGTGGGTCCTGCCGCTGACCGCCGCACCCGGAAACCGTCAGGCCAAGCCGTATGAGTTGCCGGAGATACTCCATTCAAGGCCTGTTGAGTTCTCGCCCGACGGCCGCTTTGTGGTGTACGAGTCCGTGGGAGAGGATGAGGTGTATGCGGCGCCCTTCCCCGGCCCGGGAACCAGGATCCAGATCTCTCGTCGCGGCGGCTCGACTCCTCGGTGGGGCAAAGACGGCAAGGAGATCTTTTTTGCGAACACCGACCGGACACTCATGGCCGTGGATGTCGCCGTTCGGAACGGCACGCTCCAGATCGGAGAGCCCCGGGCGCTTTTCGGCGGTATCGTCACCAGCACGTCAACCGCAGGCGCCGGCATCACCTATGACCTTTCGCGCGACAGCCAGCGGGTTCTCGTCTTCGACGATGGCGCGTCCGCCACGGCACAGCCCCTGACGCTTGTGCAGCATTGGACCGCGTTGCTCCGCGGCGCATCCCGATGAGTCTGCATTCCGGCACTCGAATCGGTCCGTACGAAATCATCGGCGCCATCGGCGCGGGTGGGATGGGCGAGGTGTTCCGCGCGCGCGATACGAAGCTCAACCGCGAGGTCGCCATCAAGGTGCTGCCCGCGGCCTTCGCCGATGATCCGGAACGACTGGCTCGGTTCACTCGTGAGGCTCAGACCCTCGCTTCGCTGAACCATCC
>JAYUUU010000177.1:0-1588 GCA_043754395.1 Vicinamibacteria bacterium | reverse complement strand
CCCATCGTGGGCGTGCCGAAGACGATCGACAACGACATCGAGCAGACCTCGGTGACGTTCGGCTTCGACACCGCGGTCGCCACCGCCACGGACGCCATTGACAAGCTGCACCCCACGGCGGAGGCGCATGGACGCGTGATGGTGGTCGAGCTGATGGGCCGCAATGCCGGGTTCATCGCTCTTAATTCGGGAGTTGCCGGCGGCGCCGACGTCATTCTCATCCCGGAGATCCCATTCGAAATCGAGCGGGTCTGCGAAAAGATCCGCGAAAGGGAGAAAGGCCGCCGCGGCGGCTACTTCTCGATTGTGGTCGTGGCCGAGGGTGCTCGGGCCAAGGGTGGAAAACTTCACCTCCGCTCCATCGACAAAGGCGAGGCCCCAAGACTCGGCGGCATCGGCCAATGGGTCGCGGAGGAAATCGCCAAGCGCACCGGCAAGGAGACGCGCAGCCTCGTCCTGGGCCATCTCCAGCGCGGCGGTCCGCCGACCACCTTCGATCGCCTGCTTGGAACGCGCTTCGGCGCCGCCGCGGTTCGCGCGGTGAAGGACGGCGACTTCGAAACCATGGTGGCGCTCAAGCCGCCGGATATTGTCAGAGTCCCTTTGAGAGTCGCAGTCGGTGACGGAAGGACGAAGCGAGTCCCGCTCGATTCGGATGTCGTGATGTCCGCAAGAGGCCTCGGCATCTCCTTCGGCGACTGAACGGCTCGACGGCCCGCCCGAATCAGGGCTCTTGCAGGAACCTGAAGATCTCATCCAGCAGACGCTGGCCCTGGTCCGACTCGAAGATGAACTGGGCATGTGCGGAGCCTTCGAGAACTACCAGCTGTTTGGGCGCGGGCGCACGGTCGAACTGAGCACGGATCCCCTCGAGTCTCGGCTTTCCGCTTCCACTGAGGTCATTTCTGGCAGTGATGAAGAGCTTCCTCCCCTTCATCCGCTGCGGCTCATCGATCAACATGTGGGCAAGAAGCACGATCCGATCGATCTCGCCGGTCTTCGCTTCAATGGAGGCCTGCGCGGCCGCACCTCCGCCAAGGCTTCCCCCGACGATCGAAACTTGTTTCGCTCCGTCGAGGCGGAGATAACGCACCGCCGCGAGGACGTCTTTGGCGAGACAGGGCGCGTCGTACAGACAAGGAGTCTCTTCCCCCCTGCGGGACGCAACGGAGGCGCGAAAGTCGATGGCGAGCACGCGGAACCCGCGCGCAGCGAGAACGCCCGCCTGTTTTTTCCAACTGGTGCGATCGAACCGCCCGCCGTGCGCGAGGATCACGGCTCGCTCTCCCGCACCGTATTCATCGGCGGTCACGTCTCCGCCGTCTGGAGCCTTGATCAGGACGGTTCGCGGCGCTGCGAGGTGCTCTCCTCGCGCGGTCGCGCCCGTCTGTGCCGGCGCGGGCGGTCCGATCGCGGACAAGAGCATCAGCGAAATGGCAACGACAAACGATTTCGATCGGTGCACGCGGTCTTCTCCCCCCGAGCCTACGCCTGCAGCACTTGGTCGCGCGTCCAGTCGCTAAGATCCTCCTCTCGTGACCTCGCTCGCAGCGCCAGACCCCGAACTTCTCAAACGTCTCCAGGGGGC
>JAYUUU010000176.1:0-1605 GCA_043754395.1 Vicinamibacteria bacterium | reverse complement strand
ACCACCACATCGTTCATCCGCTCACCGAGATCTTTGTGGAACGCGGCCATCGACCCGCCGAGCTGACGGAGGAGGTTCGCAAGCTGGCCGGTTGAGGCTCCCTCGGCGGTGTGATGATCCCAGCCGCCCACGTCGACGAAAGCGAGCTCCACTCCGAGGTCGGCCTTGATGAGCTGGGCCATCTGCTTCATGCTGTCACCGAGCCGTCCCCGGGGATAGCTAGCACCTTCGCGCGGCCGGTACTTCGCCGGATCCGCCACCTTCAGCGCTTCGATCGCCTCGAATGTTTCGCGACCTGCGTTCCCCAGCATGTCGTTCGCGGCGTCCGCGTAGAGCTTTTCAAAGGCACTCGAAGACTCGCCGGGCGTTCCGGCGGGGGAGGGGCTCGCTCCTATCATCGAAGCATTTCCGGGGGAGGCGTCTGCGGGCGGGGCGTCTCCGCGATCGCGTCTTCGGCCTCGGCGGCCTCCCGCCATTCCTCGACCTTCGCTCATCTCGATGTCTTCACGAACGTGAAAGTCGTCGAGCCGCGCCAGGGCCACGGCCTTCGAACTCCCGCGCAGGATCCGGGGCAGCGTCTGGGTTAAAGCAACGGCGCGGAACTTCGAGTCGGATTTCCCAAGCGAACCGGAGCACCGGTTTAACCAACCGTCGGCCGTCGACTTGATGCCCGGCGTGCCGCTCTCCATGAAGTCCTGTGCGTCGAAGTGCGACCTCGTGAGGTCGGGAGACCCGATCGCGTGAACGATCCCAAGCTGCCCGTCCTTATAGAGCGGAAGGAGATCGGCGAGTGCGGGGTGAAGACCGAAGTGACCATCGAGGTCGAGGGCCGCGCCTTCGCGTCCGCCTCCGGGGGCGGAGATCGCGATGTTCGGACGGCCTTTCGCGTAACCCGGATCGGCGTAGGGGATCACGGTGTTGAGTCCGTCGCACGCGCCCCGCTGGAAGATCACCACCATGGTCTTGCGATTTGTCCCAGCCCCGCTCGCGTAGACGGAACGCATGAGCGAACGCGGCGCCGAACCGAATACCAGGCCCGCAAGGGCCGAGGATTTCAGGAATACCCGACGTGAAGAATTGAGGGACATGGGCTACCTCCTCTGAAATTCGGGCGAGCCGAGGACGAGTCCCACCACGCGCGTCGGTTCACCACCGGGCTTTTGGGCTTCGCCATCGAGTGTCTTCTTCGAGTTTTCGGAAAGGCCTCCGGGAAGCAACTGCGCCGCGACCGACTCGAGGGAGGCGGACGCGCCGCCGAGCCTGGTCGCATCGAAACGAACGCCTCGGATCCGGCCCGCCGCGAGGTCGAGGGCGAAGTTCATGCGCCCGAGCAAAGCAGAGGTGGAGATCCACTCCTCCGCGGTGTCTTTGTAGCCCGTGGGAGGTTGCTGCAGATAAAGAGGCATGCCCATGTCCGCGATGCGCTGAGTCAGGTCTCGCGCGTTTCTCACGTCCGCGCCGGTCGCGCGGATGGTGCTGACCACGAACTCGAGCGGCGTCTTCACCTTGGCGGCTCGGAACGACGTGCCGAGGAATTCGTCGGATGTGACGATCGCGCGCATGACCTCACGGATATCGCCGTTTGTCTTCAGGAACACCGCGGCT
>JAYUUU010000175.1:0-6155 GCA_043754395.1 Vicinamibacteria bacterium | reverse complement strand
GAAGGCTTCGCTCGCGAAGCAGTGAAAGCTTCGCCCGATCATCCGATCCTGGTCGACCGTTTCCTCGAGGACGCTTTCGAAGTCGATGTCGACGCTTTGGGCGACTGCGAGCGCGTGATCATCGGCGGCATCCTCGAGCACATCGAGGAAGCGGGCGTCCACAGCGGCGACTCCGCCATGGTGCTGCCGACCTACAAGGTCAAGCCGGAGCACATCGAGACAATCCGCGACTACACGCGTCGCCTCGGGCTCGCCCTGAATGTCCGCGGTCTGATGAATGTTCAGTACGCGATCAAGAACGACAAGGTCTACGTGATCGAGGTGAATCCGCGCGCCTCCCGCACCACACCCTTCATCTCCAAGGCCACCGGAGTGCCGATGGCGAAGATCGCGGCGAAGATCGCGGCCGGCCGGTCGCTCAAAGACCTCGGGCTCACCGTGGACCTCGAGGTGAAGCGCGTCTTCGTCAAGGAGTCCGTGCTTCCTTTCGTGAAGTTCCAGGGCAGCGACATTCTGCTCGGGCCGGAGATGAAGTCGACCGGCGAAGTCATGGGCATCGCTCGTGGTGTGGGTGTCGCGTTCGCCAAGGCGCAGGCCGCGGCAGGCACGTCGATCCCGACCAAAGGCTCGGTGTTCATCTCGGTCAACGACAACGACAAGCAGGGCGTTTTGGAGATGGCGCGTTCGCTGAAAGAGTCGGGCTTCACCATTCTCGCGACGCGCGGCACCGCGGCCTTCCTCGCCCATAACGGTGTTCCCGCCGAAACCGTCTCGAAGGTGGGCGAAGCGAAGCCCGATTGCGTCGATCTGATCCGCGCTGAAAAGATCCAGCTCGTGATCAACACGCCCTTGGGGCAGAAGTCGTTCGTAGACGATGGCGCGATCCGGAAACAGGCGACCCAGCAGGGAATCCTCGCTCTCACCACACTCACCGCGGCCGCGGCCACCGTGGAGGCGATCGTTGCCCTGCGCACCGAGTCGTTCGAGGTCGAGTCGCTGCAGGAGATCCTCTCTTCGTGACTTCGATGAAGCCCCTGGTGCTGGCACTCTCGGGCGGAGGCGGGCACGCAGCCGCTCATGCGGGCGTCATTTTTGAACTCGCGCAGAACGGTGTGAAGCCCGCGGGTTACGCGGCGGTCTCGGGCGGCGCGCTCGTCGCCGCGGCCTATCTCGGCGGCGCGAGCATGGAGGCCCTTGTCGAAGAGGCCTCGCGTCTTCATCCCTGGTTCTGGGTGCGCGGCTGGGGCGGCGGCCTGCTTTCGGGCACCAAGCTCGGCATCCTCATCGACGAGTTCCTGCCGAAGGAGCGGTTTGAGGATCTTTCCGCACCTCTCTCGGTTCTTGCCACGGACATGGATTCAGGCCAGGGTGTTGTCTTCAAGAGCGGCAGCGTCCGCGACGCCGTCCGCGCTTCGTGCAGTTTTCCGGGTGTGTTCCCGCCCTTCATGCTTGATGGCCGCCATCTCTATGACGGCGGCGTCACCGATATGGTGCCGGTAAAGCTGGCGCGCGAACTCGCGGGGGATGAGGGTGTCGTGATCGCAGTGGATGTGAACGGAGGCACTCGCTGGCCCGCCGCCGAGTCGTTCGTCGCCATCGCTCTCCGCGCCGGTCTTACTCTCCTTCGCTCGCGGACGCGCCTCGAACTCTCGGGGGCCGATCTTGTGATCGCACCGGCGATGGGCGACTCGGGCTGGATGCAGCCGCGCAAGATTCCCACTTTTTTCGAGGCCGGCCGTGAAGCCGTCCGCACGGCGCTTCCCGAGATCAAACGCCTGATCGAGACTTAAGAGTCCCCTTGGCGAAGTTCGCTCGTCGCGCCCTTCTTCTCCTCCTGATCGCGGGCGGGGTCCTCCTTCTGCTTCCGAAGGAGAAGGTGCCCCAGACCGGGCAATGGATGTCGCGCGGCGGTCTCACCCCTCACACGGTCCGGGTTGGCCGTCTCGATATCCGCTACGTGCGCGCGGGCGCCGGGCCCACCCTCATCCTCATCCACGGTCTGGCGTCGTCGATCTACACGTGGTCCGATGTCATCGGCCCGCTCGCGGAGAAGTTCGACGTCATCGCTTTGGACCTGCCGGGTTTCGGTGGGTCCTCACAGCCGCGGGACTTGAGCTTCGAGGACTGCCCGGCCGCGGTCGTCGGTTTGATGGACGCGCTCGGCGTCGCCCGCGCGCACTTCGCGGGCAACAGCATGGGAGGCGCCGTGGCGCTGCTTCTGGCCGCCCGCATGCCCGCTCGGGTCGACCGCGTGGTGATCCTCGATTCCGCCGGCTACCGGATGAAGCCGGGCGAGCGGCCCTTCCTGATCCGATTCATCGGTTCGGAAGCGGCGGGTGTTCTCGCCGAGGCCCTTCCCCTCCGCCGCCTTATCACCCGGTCCGGTCTGCGCATGCTGATGCAGGACGACACGCGGGTGAGCGAGGAGAGAATCGACGAATACGTGGCCCCGTTCCTTCGCGAGGGCGCCCTCGCGTCGGCGCGGTCGCTGCTCAAGTCGCCTTTGGACCCGCGCTTCATTCCCGACCTCGCCGCCATTCAAGCTAAGACTCTGGTCGTCTGGGGGCGCTTCGATCCCTGGCTCCCCGAGTCCGATGCCGACCGCTTCGTCGCCGAAATCAAGGGTGCTCGAAAAGTCGTGCTCCCCACCGGGCACATGCCTCAGGAGGAGAAGCCCGTGGAAGTCACGCGACTTATCGGAGAATTCCTCTCCTCATGATCCTCCGTTCCGCTTTTACCGCCGTGCTTTTCCTCGCGGCGCTGTCCTCCGCGTGCGCGAAAGAGGAGGGCGTCGATCTCGGCGGATACGCCGAGCGCCTCGTCCTAGGGAGTGTCGCCGGCGAAGACAAGAAGTTCGTGGCCGACGTCCAGGGCCGGATGATCCATATCGACGACGTCGGTCTGCGTGTGCTGCCTGCCTCGCCCCCTTCAAAGATCGTTCTCCGGACCGACATACCGCGAGGCGGCGTGCTGAATATCGCCGCGGGAATTCCGGAAGACCGTCATTTCAAGGGCGCCGTCGAGTTCGTGGTGGGCGTGGTCGAGGGCGGCAAGACCCATGCGGTCCTTTCGCAGGTCATCGACCCTATCTCAAAGCCCGAGCATCGCGTCTTCGTCAATCTGCGCGCCGACCTCTCGCGTTTCGCGGGACGCGACCGCGAACTGGTGCTCGAAACCCGGGCCTTCGAGAAAGATGGCGACTTGTTTCGCGCCTACTGGGGAGCGCCCGCGATCTCCGTCGATCCGAAGTTTAAGGTGCGGGAAGACCCGCTGGTGATCGTCTATCTCGTCGACACGCTCCGCGCCGATCACACGACGCCCTACGGTTACAAGCGCGACACCACCCCCGAACTCCTCAAGTTCGCGAAGGACGCGGTTCTTTTCGAAGCCGCGATCGCGCACTCATCGTGGACCAAGCCTTCGGTGGCCTCGCTCATGACCTCGCGGCTGCCCTCAAGGCACCGAGCGGTCCAGCTGCGCGATCCCCTCGATGCGGGGCAGGTGACGCTCGCCGAGATGCTCAGTGCGCGCGGTTTCTCGACGGGAGCGGTGATCGCGAACTCCGTGATCTACGCCGCCGATTCGAATTTCCAGCAGGGTTTCGACGTTTTCGCGGGAATGCACGGCGATGAGGGGCGGCGCTCGAAGATGGTCGACACGCGCCTGCTCGTCGACAGAGCCCTCGAGTTCCTCGACTCCCGTCGCGGCCTCAAGCGGTTTCTCTACATCCATACGATGGATCCCCACGTGCCTTATTCACCGCCCGCGCCCTTCGACACGATGTTCGAGCCTAGGGCAGTCCCCGATCACCCCGGCACCGATCCGCGCACCGACTATAAGGAGCCGCTCGACCGCGAGCGCCTGGTTGCGCAGTACGACGGCGACATCGCCTATGGCGATCAGCAGTTCGGCCGCTTTCTCGAAGAGCTGAAGAAACGCGGGATCTACGACGACGCGGTGATTCTCTTTGTCGCCGATCACGGCGAAGAGTTCTTCGATCATGGAGGCTGGCTGCATGGACGATCGGTGTTCGATGAGCTGGTGCACGTCCCGATGATCGTCAAGTTCCAGGGCGCGCGAGGTGCGGGTTCGCGGGTGGCTCAGATGGTGGCGCTCTCCGACGTGCTTCCCACCGTGCTCGAGGCGGTAGGTCTGCCCGTTCCCGATCCGCCCGCGATCATCGGCCGGCCCCTTCAAGGCGTCGCCTTCTCGAAGGTCCCCGAACCGCCGGTGGTTTCGGAGATCTCGCATCGCTCCTTCGTGTCCACCGGCATCCGCACCGGGCAGGAGAAATACATCCGGCGTTTTTCGCCGCAGACCGACGAGCTGTACTTCGATCTTACAAAGGACCCGAAGGAGCAGACGAACCTGATCGAGCAGAAGCCGGAGAGGTTGAGGCGGCTGCGCTCGGCGGTGGAGGCTACGATGCAGGTGACGCCGTACCGCTACGGCATCCGCTCTCTCTCCGCTCAACCGCAAACCCTTCTCGTTGAAACCACGGGCTGGATCGAAGGCGTTGAAACCGCATCCTTCGGGATCACGGAGAAGGCCGAGATCAAGAACAACGGACGGCTTCTCGAGATCACTCTCTCGCCCAAGGCCGGCTCTCCGCGGGAGGTTTTCTTTCGAGTTCGCCCCGTGGGCGTCCCGGTGAAGCTCACCGGCCGGATCGGCAATCGGCCCCTCGTCCCATCGGACATCTTCTTCGGTGAAGCTGGCGCGCATCCTTTGGCGATGCCGTACGAGTTCCCGGGCCTCGACTCGGACGTGCTCGACGGCGCTTTCAAGCCCGGGAAAACGAACGCGGGCGTGGCCGTCTTCCTCGATCAGCCCCTGGGCCGAGCGGTGGCGAACATCGACTGCGCGCGTGTAGAGCAGCTGTGCGCGCTCGGTTACCTCTCCGGCAAGGCGTGCGAAAAGCGTTGCGAGACCAAATGACCGAGCGGCCCGCCAAGCACCTCGTCGTGTTCGACCTCGACGGAACGCTCGTCGATTCGATCGGCGACATCGCGTCGTCCGTGAACGCGGCCCTGGTGGAGCGATATGGCGACTCGGGCCGGTTGCCCGCTGAAGTCGTCCGCGGCTTCGTGGGCGGAGGCGCGCGCCAGCTCATCGAGCGGTGTCTTGCGGCCTTGAACCGACCCCCGGACGACTTAACGGTGGTCTTCGATCGCTTTCTTCCGATCTATCGAGCGCGTCTCGTGGAAACGACATTGCTCTACCCAGGCATGCGCGATGCGCTCGACGTGATCGCCCCGCGCGCCAAGATGGCAGTGCTCACGAACAAGCCCGGAGATTTCAGCCGCGAGATCGTGCGCTTGCTCGGCCTCGCCGGCCGCTTCATCGAGGTCATCGGCAGCGATGATCTGAAGACCCGCAAACCCGACCCGGAAGGGCTCCTCAAACTGTGCGCGATGGCAGGTGTCGCCCCTGCGGACGCCGCCCTCGTCGGCGACTCGGCGGTGGACATCCAAACCGCGAAGAACGCAGGAGCGCTCGCCGTAGGCGTCCAATGGGGCTACGACCGCGAAGGGATGGAGCGCGAGCACCCGGATGTCGTTCTGGCGCACCCCGTCGAGCTCGTCGCGCTATTCTCCGCCGCACTACCAAGCAAGTTGGGTATCTCCGGCGCTTGGTAGGGCCTTCGGGTGCGGGGCCGAATCGCACGTCCGCTTTTACAAGAATGGAGCGTGGCCGGCACTGCGGTGGGTCGCTGGCGGCCGGGGCGTTGGGCGCGAGTCGCAGGAGTCCGTTAGCGACCTTCGCGACTAACGAGCCGAGCAAGGAGGCACACGATTCCGAAGTTCTGGTAACGCAGTGCCGACGCGCGAGGCGTCCCCGGCGCCGCGAGCCCACCGCAGTGCCGGCCACGCGGGCCACAGCTACCAGGTTTCGGGGACTGCTTCGTGGCCCTCCTTAGAAGAGCTTCCTGCTGAGAAACCCGTGCGAGAACGCCCCATCTCGCGCGGTTTCCGTATTCGGGTCTTGGGAGGAAGGAGCGTGGCCGGCTGGTGCTTGTCGAGTGACGCGGAGACCCGAGCGCGAAGGCCAAGGCACCGTTCCCCGAGCGCAGGGGGCCGCAAGGCTCCTATGAGGTCGTTGCGGGGCGGCATGCCCCGCTCATTCATAAGAGACGCCATGCGGCCCACGGAGAC
>JAYUUU010000174.1:0-2836 GCA_043754395.1 Vicinamibacteria bacterium | reverse complement strand
CCTCCCCTCGTCGACGACAAACCGAAGGGCGGTGCTCCCCCGGAGGAGCCGCGAGACCGTTTCGTCCTTCGATCCGAACGCTATGGCCGTAGGGCGCAGGCGCTGGTGGCTCAAGGCCTTCGCGCGGACCTGATCTCGCCTACCGATGCCCTGAGCCTTCTCGATATCACGGTCGACGATCTCCCCCGTCTGCCTCAGGCCGCGGCGTGACCGAGGAGGTCTGGGTGATCGACTCATCGTCGATCATCTGGATCAAGCAGAACAGCACGCGTGTCGAGTGCGCGCGCATCCTGAGGGAGCTGGACGCGCTGGTGGTTGCGGGTCAGTTGCTGTTTCCGAAGACCGTTCTAGTTGAGATGGAGCGATGGGTGGGCACCAAGGCGGAGGCGGAGGATCCGCCGCTCGCCTGGGCGAAGCGCAACTCCAAGCACCTGAAACATCTTCCTGAGCGCCCAGACACGCTGAGTGTTGTTCTGGCTGAAGTGCCGCAGGTGCTCGATCCTGACAAGGTCGGCGGCGCCGAAGAAGCGGATCCCTATGTCTTGGCGTTGGCCTTGATGCTGCAAAATGAGGGTCGCGCGGTCACGGTCCTCAACGAGGAGAGGAAGGATCGCGCCGACAAGATGTCGCTTACAACGGCCTGCGGCGTTCTCAGACTCGTGTCCCTGCCGGTCGGGACGTTCTCGCACGAAGGGGGCTGCGGGACGCATCGTTCTGAGCCGCGACACCCTTCAGGACGTCGGCCGCGGCATCTCAGGTCGGCTCGACATCACAGCCGAGTACGTCTCACGAAGTACGAGTACGAGCCGGCGCGCGCTCAAACGAAAACGGGCACTGAATCCAGTGCCCGTTTCACGACTGCGGTTGGTCCCTTCGACTTACTCTCTCCGATGAGCTCAGGGACCGCCCTTCGACTGGTGCTCTTCGACTAGCTCAGGGACCGCCCTTGGACGCGCGGCTGTTTACGAATCCGCTCCGTACGTCCCGCCCGTCACCACGGCTTCGTCCGCGGTCGCGAAGTCGGGCTTGTAATCCTGGTCGAACGTCTCCTCGCGGGTCTCGTAGACCTCCTCGGGGATTTCGACTCGCTGGTAGTACGGCATGCCCGTGCCGGCGGGGATGAGGCGGCCCATGATGACGTTTTCCTTGAGACCGCGCAGGTGGTCGACGCGGCCCGAGATGGCGGCCTCCGTCAAAACTCGCGTGGTCTCCTGGAAGCTTGCCGCCGAGATGAACGAGTCGGTGGAGAGCGACGCCTTGGTGATGCCGAGGAGGATGCGCTTGGCGCCCGACGGTGCCTTGCCGGCCGCCTCGAGCTTCGCGTTCTCTCGCATGAAGCGATAGAAATCCACCACCTCATCAACCAGGAAGTCGGAGTCTCCGACCTCCTCGATCTTCACCCAGCGCATCATCTGACGGCCGATGACTTCGATCCGAGGGAGGGGATGCCTGAAGGAGCCGAAGGCGACGAAGGCAACCCCGCCACCTCGGCCGTGAGGCGAACGGTGGGTCGAGGGACGAAGGACCGAGACACTCTTCCACGTGACACGAGCCCCTCCCGCGCTGTCCGTCCGAGAACGGGGAGGGGCTTGGGGTGGGGACTTCAACGACGGAACTCGGCGAAATCCCTCTTCCTTAGCGCGGCCGTTGAAGTAGTAGGATCATTGCCGGTAACAACCCGCCATGAGCACCACAGAACTGATCGAACAGATCAAGAGCCTCACGCCCGATCAGCAGCGGGAAGTGGGCGAGCACGTCGAGCGCCTCACGAGGGTGCAGCCCGGGGTTTCGCAGGGCTTGGTGGAAAGGATCAACGCCCGACGCAAGCGCCTCGCAAGTCTTTACGGGCCTTTTGAGGACAGCACCGACGACATCCGTCGTCTCCGCGACGAAGGTCGATAGCGTTTGGACTACGTCCTCGACGCTACCATCGCGCTGAAGTGGTCGTTCGAGGAAGTTTTCTCCGACCAAGCCAAGCTCTTGCTGCCCAGGTTGCTCGACGGAACCGATCGGGCATTCGCGCCCGCTCTCCTTCTTGCCGAGGTCGGCCACAATCTCCGGAAGCGCCGATTCCAGAAGAACCTCCCGCCCGCTGAGATCTGGGATTCGTGGGCTGATTTCAGAAATGTCCCGATGACCATCGTGCCTGTTGAGGTGCTCATTGGAAACGCCTTCGCCCTCTCGAACCAGCGGATGATCACAACCTACGACGCGCTGTACGCGCAACTCGCAATCGACCGCGCCATACCGGTCCTCACAACCGACGGCGGTATCTTCGATGCCTTTGCGCTCAGCGGTCTCGCTCTGCACATCCGCGATTTCCCGTTCAGCCAACAATAACGGTCCGCTTGGCCTACCCTGCTGGGTGACGGCGCAGCCGCTGAACGGTGGGGGGACAGCCGAGCGACTTCACGACGGCTCGGCCTTCGCCTCGGCCGGCCCCATGGACTCGACGAGCTTCGTCAGCATCTGAACGCAGCGAACCGCCAGCGAGCGAGCGCGAAAGCATTCCGAGGACGGCGTCAGGCGGCGCAGCCGGAGGACGTCAGCGAGAGCCGCGCACTCGGTTGCCGAGCCTCGCGCGACACCGAAGTGGTAGCGACGTTGCCGACGCGAGACCCGTCCGCATCCCTCCGCGAGGTTCAACACCACGGAGAGACTGGCGCGCTCGAACTGATCCCGGAGAACGCGATTCACGGAAGGAACGAGCGTGTTCGCCATGCACTGGAGTTCGAGGGCGACGTGATAGACAGTGAGCTTCTCAGCGTCGAGCACGCGCGATTCGTCGCCACGACCAGCGGCACGATCCTCGGCGTCAGATGCGGCCAGTGCGAGC
>JAYUUU010000173.1:0-5870 GCA_043754395.1 Vicinamibacteria bacterium | reverse complement strand
CGCACAGGTTGCTGTCAAGATTTTGAGCAGATTTAGGATCGCTTCGCCGCGCGGCGCGCCCACAGGGCCGTTTCCATGCGCAGGGCGATGCGGTCCGCGACCGAACGGTCTTCATACGACGTCGCGCGAGCCTTGAAGGCGCGCCTCGAAAAGCCGGACGGCTTGAGCGTGCGGGCCGCTTCCAGGAGTTCTTGTCCCTCGCCGACGAGATCGAACACAAACGCCAGGCCCTCCTGCACCGGAGTGACCGCGTCGAAACGCCGCGCAACTTCGAGAAACCGCTCCACTTCGAAAGCCCTCCTGGTCCGCCGGAGAATCATCGTGGCGTCGGCCACCCAGCGCACGTGGGCCATGCGGGTCCAACGGACACCGTGAACCAGGACATGAAACAACTGATCTTCCAAACACAGGGCACGTGTCTGTGCGGTCCCGATGAGCAGGGGCCGGGATTCCTTCCAGAAAGTCTCGTCGTCGTCATCGCCTCGAGCGCTCGCGAGAACATGCCAATGAAGGTCGAGGGAGAGCTCGTGACGACGGGCTCCCCCGAAGACGTGCGCGTGGTTGCGCCGAAGATCGGCGGACTTTTGGGGTGCTTTGAGGGCGGCGCGGAGACCGCTTGCGACGAGCGCATCCATCGCGCGAAAGAGGTCTTTCCCTCTCACAAGAATGTCGAGGTCGGAAATGGTGCGGAGACCCGGAGAGGCGTACACGGAGGCACCGAGGGCCAGACCCTTGAGGGCCAGGGTCTCTACCTCCGCTTCTCGGAGCACGCCCAGGGTGGTCTGCGCGGCTGCGGTGATAGATCGGCCCTTGAGTTCACAAAGGGTCAGGAAGTGCGGATTCTCCAAAACCCAGGGGTCGTTCGGCGCGAGCTGCTTTAGGTTCGCCATCAGCAGCGGCGTGATCCAGCCGATCCCCACCTCATCGGGTTTGACCCGCACCTTGAGTTTCCCCCAGGCTCGAAGTGCTAGGTCGCCATCGAGAAGGCTCGCCTGGAGGGCCAGACTTTGTGCGCCCGTGGGGAACGCGGTGACGGGGCGGCTTCGGGTCATCGCTTTCGCCAGGTCCTCAAAGGTCAGCGTCCGGCGGGCTTCACACTCTTCGACTGGTAGGCGATCTTTCCGTCCACGAGGGTGTAGAGGATCTCCGTCTTCAGGATCTCGGCGTCTGGAACATTCAGTATGTCTTTGGATAAAACGGTGAGGTCCGCCCACTTGCCGGGCGCGATGGTCCCGCCAAAGCCTTCAGCGAAGGAGGCCCAGTAGGCGTCCTTCGTATATGAACGCAGGGCTTCGAGCCTCGTGAGTTTCTGATCGGGTTGAAAGCCGCCCGCGGGCGCGCCGCTCTCGCTCTGCCGCGTCACCGAGGCGTAGTAGGACTTGATCGGGTCGACATCTTCAACCGGCGCATCGGTTCCGTTGATGAGCACAGCGCCCGACTTCTTCAGTTTCTGCCAGACGTAAGCACCCTCGAGCACGCGCTCTTTACCAAGACGCTCAGCCGCCCAGGGTAGATCGGACGTCCCGTGGATGCCTTGAATCGATGCGATCACGCCGAGCCTCCCGAAACGGGGAATGTCCGCCTCGTCGAGGATCTGTGAATGTTCGTCGCGGAAGCGAAGGTCCTTCTTCTCCGGATGGGCCTTGAATGCCGCTTCAAACGCATCCAGCACCATGCGATTGCCGGCGTCGCCGATGGCGTGCACGTTCACCTGAAATCCGTTCTGCACGCCGTACAGGGCCGCTTCTTTCACTACGGAGGGATCCGTGACCCAGAGGCCGGTGTTGCCGGGATCGTCGACATAGGGCTCGAGCAGCTTGGCCCCGCGGGACCCAAGCGCTCCGTCGATCGAAAGCTTCAGCGACCGCACGCTCAGGAACGAATCGGGACCACCGGCTTGCGGGGCTCCGAAACGCTTGAGGTTCTCGAAGCCGCGGATCATCGCGTAGAGACGAAGGCCGAGCTGTTTCTTCTCCGCGAGCTCGCGATAAAGGGCGATCGTCCCCAGATCCGCCCCCGCGTCATCGAAAAACGTGATGCCCTTCCGGAGACACTCCTCGGTCGCGAGCCGGATCGCCTCCCTGACGTCTTGTTCGGTAGCGGCGGGTGGCCGAATCAATCGCTGCGCGGTGTCGACGAAGACGCCCGTGGCTTCGCCCTTCTCGTCGCGGATGATGTCGCCCCCGGACGGCGCCTGCGTGGTTTTGTCGATTTTCATGAGAGACATCGCGAGGGCGTTCGCGAAACCGGCGTGTCCGTCGGCCCGGACGAGATACACCGGGTTGTCCGGAGACACCGCGGAGAGGGCGTCATGGGGAGGGAAGCCCCGAACGATCCGTGAAGGCCGCGTCTCCCACTTCCCCTCGTGCCAACCCCGGCCGACGACCCACGACCCCTTGGGACGTCCCTTCACCGTCGCCGCCACTTTCGCGACCACCTCGTCCCAGCTCTTCGTGCCGACGAGATTGAGACTCATCTGGGCCTGTCCGATCCCCACGAAATGTCCATGGCTTTCCTTGAAACCGGGAATCACCGTGGCGCCCGAAAGATCGAGGACCTGAGTGCGAGGGCCCTTCGTCGCGAACAGGTCCTTCGTCGAACCCACCGCGGTGATGCGCCCCGAGGTGATTGCGACCGCCTCGGCTTTCGGCCGGGAGTCGTCCATGGTGTGCACCGTCGCGTTGATCAGGATCCGGTCCGGAGCCGGGGATGAAGCTGGGGCGGTCTGGGCCGCGATCAACAGGGTGAGGACGCTTGGAATCAGGGACATGCGAGCGATCCTACCCACATCTGAGAACATCCGCGGAAGGGTCTTTGGACGGCACGGTGGGTTACGCTACCCCGTAACGAGGCGGATGGCGGAGCAAACGTGATTGAAAACGGCTTGAACGAAGAACGTTTCGACGTCGTCCCCGGGCTCCGGCGGGAGTGGATGATCATCGTCCGCCGCCGTCGACTCGTCGCCCTTGGTTTCTTCGCTTCGGTGCTGGGCGCGACCATCTACAACTACACGCTTCGGCCGGTTTATGAAGGTCTCGCGGTGGTGACGATCGCCGAGGCGATGGCCGCGAACCCTCTCGCCCGGATGTCCACCGAACTGACCCGGCTCGGGGTCATTCTCGAGCGTCAGCGCGCCCTCATCAAGAGCCCGGAGTTCGCTTCGCGCGTGGTGGCGAACCTAGACGCCAAGGCGCTGACCGAACTCTCATACGGACCCATTGGCAGCTGGCCGGATCGGATGCGTTCGGAGTGGGCGCGCCTTACCGGGGCCGAGGGTGGTTCAGGGGCGCCCGTGGATTCGGTGGCGGCTTTGCGTTCGAGGCTGCGTGTGACCGGCGAGGCCAAGTCGACGTGGATCGAAATCCGCTTCGCGGCCTACGACCCCAAAGTGGCCGCCGAGGTCGCGAACGCGATGATGGACCAGTACCTCAAGGAAACCACCGCCTCCAACAACCGGGCGGTGGAGGACTCGCGTCGGGTCCTCGGGCAGCAGGTCGAGGAGAAAGAACAAAGCCTTACCGAGCAGTTGAGCGGCCTGAGGGAGCTCGGGAGCAAGTCCGGCCTTGGCGATCTGGAAGTTCGAAAGAGCATGCTGGAGCGGGAGTACCGCGCTTTCCAGGAGGCGATGGTCAACGCGCAAACGTCGCGCGTGGGACGCGAGGCCAGGCGTCGCGAGGCCACCCAGCTCAAGGGAGGTGTAGCTGCCATCAGATCGGACCCGCTGATCCGGGCCGCCTCTACGCGGGTCAGCGAGCTCGAGGACAAGGAGAGGTCTCTCCTGGCCACCCTTGGCCCCAAGCACCCCGATGTCGTCACGGTCCAGGAGCAGCTCGATGCCGCGCGTCAGCGCCTCGCCCAGGAGATGGGGGCTCTCGAGCAGGGGGCCGATTCCGAGTATCAGCTTGCCGTGAACGAGGAGGCCCGCCTCAAGTCCAACATGGCGAGGATCCAGCGTGAACTCGCGGACGTGGAGAAAGAGTCGCTCGGCTACTCGCTGGAGCGGCGGAAATTCGAGGCCAGTCGAACCTCGATCGAAGGCCTCTTCCAAAGACAGGCGAATGCGTCGGCCGCCATCATCGACGCCCAGGTGCTTCAGAGCGCACGCCCGTCGTCGGTTCCCGTTTCACCGCAGCGGCAGCGGAACTTCCTCTATTCGCTTATCGGGGGTCTCATCTTCGGCCTTCTCCTCGCGTGGATGGCCGAACGCTTCGATGATTCCGTCCAGTCGCCCGAGGACGTGAAAGAGGGCCTCGGTCTCCCCTTCCTCGGAATCATTCCCTTGATCCGCAAACTGCCCCAGGGGTCGCTGGCGCCCGCCATCGCCGACAGCAAGGCGGGTCTCGCCGACAGCCTGAGGGTGGTGAGAACGAATCTGATCTATGGCTCAGCCGAATCCCGGCCGAAGGTCCTCGCGTTCACGAGCGCCACTCCCGGCGAGGGCAAATCGACGGTGGCCGCCGGACTTGCGATTCTTTTCGCTCAGAACAAAGCGCGCGTCCTGCTGATCGACGCGGATATGCGCCGGCCCACCGCCCACCACCTGCTGAACGTGCCGCAAAGCCCGGGCCTCTCCGGCATCTTGTCGGCCGAAGGACCGGTGACGCTCACCCCGCGAAACGGACCGGTCCGGGGCCTCGACGTCTTGCCGGCGGGCGCTCCCCAAAACCTCTCGGCGGAGCGACTCGGATCCGACGCGATGAAGGCACTCGTCGAACTCGCGCGGAGTCGTTACGACTGGGTGATCATCGACTCTCCACCCGCCCTCGGCCTCTCGGACGCAGCGGTCATCGCCACCCTTGCCGACGGGATCGTGGTGGTTTGCTCCGGCGACAAGACGCCGCGCCAGGCGGTGCGTCATGTCGCTGATCAGTTGCGCGCGGTTCGGGCCTCGGTCCTCGGCGTGGTCTTGAACCGCGTCGACCTTCACCGCCACTCCTACTACTACGGCCGCTACTACTCGGCGTACTACAGCACCGAAGGCGAAGCCCAGAAGAAGCACGGCCAAGAGTCGCGAGAGAGTCCGGCGCCTTAGCTAGCTGATTTCCCCACGAGGTATCGCGAGAACATCGACGGTCGCCTGGAAGACCCGCTCGACGCTGATCTGCGAGAGGCATTCGGGCGTCGGGACTTCGTCGCACTCAAGCGGCGGGCGGCGGATGAGATTGCAGGGGCTGCACCACAGATCCGGCGACACCACGATGTGTTTTCCGCCCGACCCAAAGCCATGATCGCCCCCGGAAAAATAGCGGCCGGGGTCCGAGGGCCCGAAAATCGCTACGGACGGAAGACCGAGCGCGCAGGCAAAGTGCATCGCCGAGGTGTCGCCCGAGACAAACGCGTCGAAAGCGCTCATCACCTCGGCGAGCGACCTCAGGCCGAGTTTTCCCGAGAGATCGAGTACAGCACCTGGAAGCGCTCGCGCCAGCGCATCGGCCTTGCCGGTTTCGGCCGCTGAGCCCGTGACGACGAGCAGGGCGTTCTTCTCGCGAACCAGCCGATGGGCAAGCTCGACGAAACTGGAGACGGGCCACTCCTTGATGCTTCGACCGGCCCCCGGATGGAGACCGATGACCGGCCCCTTCCTGACAAGGCCGCTTGAACGCAGTGCCGCCGAGAGCTGTTCCTGGCCGCGGGCCCGGCGCTCTCCGTCGAGCCATGTGAAGGGTTTTCGAGGAACGTCCCGGCCGAGGGCCACCGCGATGGCGCGTCGGTTCTGCTCGACGAAGTTCACGTTTTCATCGAGCTCCACCACAGTGGTGAGGAGAGAGGCGCTGCCCGTGTTGGCGTAACCCACGCGCGCGCGCGCGCCGGTGGCGCTCATCAGCCACATGGCGCGCAGGTCGCCCTGGAGGTCGATCGCAAGATCGGGT